>JBOGZX010000480.1:0-1980 GCA_050697615.1 Gaiellaceae bacterium | reverse complement strand
GCGCGCACGATCGTGCCGCACACGGTCGAGGAGGCGTACGAGGTCGCGGACGCGGCACACGCCGGCGACGACGTGAAGCTGCTGGACGAGATCGGCGACCTGCTCTTCCAGTCGTACTTCCTCGCGCTCCTGCTGTCGGAGCGCGGCGCCGGCGATCTCGAGGCGGCGGCTCGCGGCATCCACGCAAAGCTCGTCGCGCGGCACCCGCACGTGTTCGGCGACGCGGAGGCGGCGACCGCCGAGCGGGTGCGCGAGCGCTGGGAGAAGATCAAGCGCGAGCACGAGGGGCGCGAGGGGATCTTTCACGACGTGCCCGAGAACCTGTCCGCGCTGCTGTACGCACGGAAGGTGCAGCGGCGCGCGTCGTCGGTCGGCTTCGAGTACCCCGATCTCGCCGGCGCACTCGCGGACTTCGAGGACGAGCTCCGCGAGCTCCGCATCGAGCTGCCGGACGAGGAGCCGGCTGCCGAGCGCGAGCCGTCCGCCCGCGTCGCGGCCGAGCTCGGCGACGTGCTGTTCGCCGCGGTCAACGTCGCGCGCAGGCTGAACGTCGACCCGGAGCTCGAGCTTCGCTCGGCGGCGAAGCGGTTCCGTGCGCGGGTCGAGCACGCGGCCGCGCTCGCGGGTGGGGACGGACGCGAGTGGACGGAGCTGCCGCTCGCCGAGCAGGACGTGTACTACGACCAGGCAAAGGAGAACGAGTGACCACAATCGCTGACGTCCACGGCCGTGCGGTGCTGGACTCGCGCGGCAACCCGACCGTCGAGGTCGACGTCGTGCTCGACTCGGGGGCGCTCGGCCGCGCGATCGTCCCGTCCGGCGCCTCGACCGGTGTGCACGAGGCGGTCGAGCTGCGCGACGGCGGCTCCGACTGGGGCGGCAAGGGCGTCTCGCAGGCCGCCGCGAACGTCAACGGCGAGATTGCGGCGCTCCTCCGCGGCCGTGACGCCGTTGCCCAGGAGGAGGTCGATCGTGCGTTGATCGACCTCGACGGCACGCCGAACAAGGGGCGTCTGGGTGCGAACGCGATCCTCGGTGCGTCGCTCGCGGCCGCGAAGGCGTCGGCGGCGGACGCGGGCGTGCCGCTCTTCCGCTACCTCGGCGGCGAGAACGCAAGAACCCTGCCCGTGCCGATGCTGAACGTGATCAACGGCGGAGTGCACGCGGCCAACTCGATCGACCTGCAGGAGTTCATGGTCGTGCCGGCGGGCGCCGAGACGTTCGCCGAAGCGCTGCGGATCGGCTCGGAGGTCTACCACGCGCTGAAGCAGGTGCTCACCGATCGTGGGCTGTCCACGCTGGTCGGCGACGAAGGCGGCTTTGCCCCCAACCTCGGGACGAGCGAGGAAGCGATCGACCTGATCCTCGAAGGGGTCGAGCGCGCAGGCCACCGCGAGCGCGTCGCGGTCGCGCTCGATCCGGCGACGAGCGAGGTGTTCCACGACGGCGTCTACACGTTCGAGGGGCGGTCGAAGACGAGCGAGGAGCTGCCGGCGTTCTGGGCGGAGCTCGTCGCGCGCTACCCTATCGTCTCGATCGAAGACGGCGCCGCGGAGGACGACTGGGCGTCGTGGCAGGCGCTGACCGCGCAGCTCGGCGACCGCGTCCAGCTCGTCGGCGACGACGTCTTCGTCACCAACCCGGTGCGGCTCCGGGAGGGCATCGACCTGGGCGTCGCCAACTCGATCCTCGTCAAGGTCAACCAGATCGGCACGCTGACCGAGACGATCGACGCGATGCGGCTCGCGGCGGACGCCGGCTACTCGACGGTGATGTCGCACCGCTCCGGCGAGACGGAGGACGCGACGATCGCCGATCTCGCCGTCGCGCTCGGCACCGGCCAGATCAAGACGGGCGCGCCGGCGCGCTCCGATCGGGTCGCGAAGTACAACCAGCTCCTGCGGATCGAGGAGGAACTCGGCGCCTCGGCGTCGTTTCCCGGTCGCGCCGCATTCCGCCCGCGCTGACCGTGCACTGACC
>JBOGZX010000479.1:0-1713 GCA_050697615.1 Gaiellaceae bacterium | reverse complement strand
ATACTGATCCTGCGCTTTCCGTCGATCGCATGCGGCACCCGGCGCTCGTGCGGGGTCATCGAGAGCACGATCGCCTCCACCCGGCCGAGCTGCGCGTCGTCGACGTCCACGTCGCCGAGCTGCTGGCTCATGCCCGGGATCATCTTCAGCACGTTCTTCAACGGCCCCATCCGCCGCAGCATCTTGTACGCCTTCAGGAAGTCGTCGAAGGTGAATTGGCCCGCGGCGAGGCGCTTCTCCATCTCCGCCTGCTCGTCCTCCTCGACCGCCGCCTCGGCCCGTTCGATCAGCGTCAGGACGTCGCCCATGCCGAGGATCCGCGACGCCATCCGGTCGGGGTGGAAGACCTCGAGCGCGTCGAGCTTCTCGCCGGTCGACGCGAACTTGATCGGCTTGCCGGTGACGGCCTTGACGCTGAGGGCGGCGCCGCCGCGGGTGTCGCCGTCGAGCTTCGTCAGGATCACGCCGTCGAAGGAGATGCGCTCGTCGAAGGCCTGAGCGACGTTGACGGCCTCCTGGCCGGTCATCGCGTCGACCACGAGCAGCACGTTGGTGGGCCTCGCCTCGTCGCGCACGCGCGCGAGCTCGTCCATCAGCTCCTCGTCGATCTGCAGGCGGCCGGCGGTGTCGACGATCACGGTGTCGAGCCCGTCGGCGCGCGCGCGCTCGAGGCCGGAGCGCGTCGCCGCGACGGCGTCTCGGGTGTCGGTCCGGTAGACCGGCACCTGGATCTGCCTGCCGAGCTGCTCGAGCTGGTCGATCGCCGCCGGCCGCTGCAGGTCGGCCGCGATCAGGCCCGGCTTGCGCCCCTCCTTGCGCAGGTGCAGCGCCAGCTTGCCGGCCGCGGTCGTCTTGCCCGAGCCTTGCAGCCCCGCGAGCAGGACGACCGTGAAGCGGCTGAACGCGAGGCCGGACTCGCCCTCGCCCATCAGCTCGGTCAGCTCGTCGTGGACGACCTTCACGACCTGCTGGCCGGGCGTCAGGCTCCTGAGGACGTCCTCGCCGAGCGCCCGCTCGCGCACACGGCCGACGAAGTCGCGCACGACCGTGAAGTTGACGTCGGCCTCGAGCAGCGCGAGCCGGATCTCGCGCATGGCGCGCGAGATCGACTCCTCGTCGAGGCGGCCCTTCTTGCGCAGGTTGCCGAGAGCGCCCTGCAGCTTGTCGGAGAGGCTGTCGAACACGACCGGGCATCGTAGCTGCGGCCCGGGAATCCCCCGGGGCCGGTACCCGCTGCTCTACGATCGGAGACCGTGCCTCACACGCCCGCTTCCGACCGCTACGACCGGATGGGGTACCGCCGCTGCGGGCGGTCGGGCCTGAAGCTGCCGGTCGTCTCACTCGGTATGTGGCACAACTTCGGCGGCACGCGGCCGTACGAGACGAGCCGTGCGATCCTGCGCCGCGCCTTCGACCGCGGCGTCACGCACATCGATCTCGCGAACAACTACGGGCCGCCCTACGGCTCGGCCGAGGAGACGTTCGGCCGCGCGCTCCGCGACGACCTCGGCCCGTTTCGCGACGAGCTCGTCATCTCGACCAAGGCGGGCTACGACATGTGGCCGGGGCCGTACGGCGAGTGGGGCTCGCGCAAGTACCTGCTCGCCTCGCTCGACCAGTCGCTCGTGCGGATGGGCCTGGAGTACGTCGACATCTTCTACTCGCACCGCTTCGACCCCGACACGCCGCTCGATGAGACGCTGGGCGCACTCG
>JBOGZX010000478.1:0-4294 GCA_050697615.1 Gaiellaceae bacterium | reverse complement strand
GCAGGAGCAGCGGCAGGCCGAAGGCGCGCAGGAAGAAGTCGTAGTAGGGCCGCCCGATCGTGCGCGACTGGCCGTCGTAGAGCTGGGTCAGGATCGGGAAGATCACCCCCCAGAGGATCGTCAGGCAGAGCGCGACGAGCAGCAGGTTGTTGTAGAGGAACGTGGCCTCGCGCGAGAGGGCCGACTCGAGCTTCGTCTTCGCCTTCAAAAGCGGCAGGCGCCAGACGATCAGCGCGACCGAGAACAGGGACGAGATGACGACGAAGGCGAGGAACCAGCCGCCGATCGAGCTCTGCGCGAACGAATGGATCGAGTTGACGACCCCGGAGCGGGTGAGGAACGTGCCGAACACGGACAGCTCGAACGCGAGCGCTACGAGCACCATGTTCCACACCTTCAACATGCCCTTCCGCTCCTGGACCATGACGCTGTGCAGGAACGCGGTCGCCGCGAGCCAGGGCATGAGCGCCGCGTTCTCGACCGGATCCCACGCGTAGTAGCCGCCCCAGCCGACCTCGACATAGGCCCAGTGCGCGCCGAGCAGCTGGCCGAAGCCGAGGAACGTCCACGCAGCGAGCGTCCAACGGCGGGTGGCGACGATCCAGCGTTCGTCGGTGCGGCCCGACAGCATCGCGCCCGCGGCGAACGCGAACGGGACGGACAGGCCGACGTACCCGAGGTAGAGCATCGGCGGATGGGCGACCATGTACGGGTTCTGCAGGCTCGTGTTCAGACCTGCGCCGTCGACCGACGCGGTCTGCGTCACGAACGGGCTCGCGACGGCGACGAGCACGAAGGCGAAGAACACGCCGATGCCGCCGAGGATCGGAACGACCCACGCGACGAGGTCGCGCAGCAGCCGGCGATTGACGGCGACGGAAAGGGCGCCGTAGCCGGTCAGCACCAGCAGCCACAGGAGCAGGGATCCTTCCTGCCCTCCCCAGAACGCGCTCAGCGAGTACGCGGTCGACAGGGTGCGGTTCGTGTGCTGCGCGACGTAGACGAACGAGAAGTCGTGCCGCACGAGTGCGGAGGCGAGGATCGCGGCCGCGAGCAGCGTCGATCCGAACGAGCAGAAGAGCGCGTTGCGCGCGGAGGTCGCGAGACGGCGCCGGTTGGTGAACGCGGCATACCCGCCGACCACGAGCGCATAGGCCGAGAGGCCGAGCGTGACGACGAGGGCCGCGCGACCGAGGTCAGCCATCTACCGACATGTCCGGTGATGTGGCCGGCGATGCTTCCGGGCGAACCTTGCCGGTCGCGTCACTAGGCCGACGGCTTCGCGGCTTCGTACTTGGACGGACACTTCGTCAGGATGTCGGTGCCGGTCACCCGCCCGTTGGCGTAGCTGCCGGTGATCACGACGTGGCGGCCTACCGCGAAGAGCGGCGGCGGCTTGACACCGTGGTAGACGACCGGCACGACTCCGCTTCGACCCTGGATGTTCTTCAGGCCGAAGCGCAGACCGCCCGGCGAATGGGAGTCGCCGCGCAGCGGCCCGACGACGGCGCCGACGGCCGAGACCTTCCCGGAGTGCCCGGCAAGCTGGCTCGGGGTGAGCTGCGGCGTCGAGTCTCCGGCGACGGCGGTGTAGACGAGGAAGACGGCGAGCACGGCCGCCACCGCCAGGGCGATGATCAACCGCGCTGGGCTGCGCGTGGGCACCTCGAGAGTTTAGCTACGCCGGCTGTCGCTTCCGGCCGGGTACCCGGTACCCGTGGTCTGCGCAGAGCGCACCGGGCGAGTCCTCGGTCAGTGCGTCGCAGTAGCCCTTGCCGTACGCGGCGCGCATGAAGGCGGCGACGACGTCGAGCGACCAGTCGGTGATGCCGGCCGCCTCCCGCCAGAGATCGGCGATGCGCAGGTCGATGTCGAGCTCGAGCAGGTCGATGCGGGTCGGGCGATTGGACATGTGAAACAGGGTAGGAGCCGGCCCGGACGGACTGGTCGAGGGCCCTGGATCGGCCGCGGGCGCGTGCGATCGAGGAGAATCCGCAGCTCCATGGTCCGTCGGCTTCACTTCGGCCCGGCACGCGTGCCGTCGCGCGATTCGCCCGAGGCGGCGATCGAGGCGCTGCGCGCACACGGCCTCTCCGCGTGCGAGATCGACTTCGAGGGGCGGTTCTGGATGGACTACGTCTTCGCCGAACGGTTCGGCGAGCTCGCGCGCGAGCACGACGTCGCGCTGTCGGTGCACGCGCCGCTCGCGGGCTTCCTCGGCCATGTCGAGCGCGGGAAGAAGCTGAACATGGCGGTGGGGATGCTCGATCACTCCGCGGGGATCGCGAGGGCCTCCGGTGCGGAGCTCGTGGTCTTCCATCCCGGCTTCCTGCTCGGCCGCGATCGCGAGGACGCGATCGCCGCGGTGGTCGAACAGCTCGCGGAGCTGCGGACGCGGCTCGAGGGGAAGGACCGCGCGGTGCCGTTCGGGATCGAGGTGATGGGCCGCGTCCGCGAGCTCGGATCGCTCGACGACGTGGTCGAGATCGCCGGGGCGCTCGACTGGGTGCGGCCGGTGATCGACTTCGCCCACATGCACGCGACCTCCGACGGCGCGTTCGTGGCGGTGGAACCCTTCGCCGACGCGCTCGCGCGCGCCGACGCGACGATCGAGCCGGGCGCGCCGTTCCACATCCACTTCTCCGACATCCAGTACGCGAACCGCAACGAGACGAAGCACCTCCCCTACGGCGAGGGAACGCTGCGGGCCGAGCCGCTGCGCGAGGCGCTCGCGCGCTTCGATCGCCCGGCGACCGTGATCTCGGAGTCGCCCACCGCCGAGTCGACCGCGGCAATCGGGTCGATCCTGGGCGCGTAGGCGTCGCTACTCTCCGCCGGTGCTCGATCCGCAGGCATTCAAGGCGTACGACGTCCGCGGGATCTACCCGGACTCGCTCGACGAGGCCGGCGCGTACGCGATCGGGCGCGCGTACGTCGAGCAGTTCGAGCCGGCGCAGATCGCAGTCGGCCGCGACATGCGCGAGTCCTCGCCGACGATGGCGCTGGCGGTAAGGGACGGTGCGGTGGACGCGGGCGCCGACGTGCTCGACCTGGGGATGGTCGGCACCGAGATGGTCTACTTCGCGGTCGGCGACCTGAAGCTCGACGGCGGCATCGCCGTCACCGCCTCGCACAACCCCCGGCAGTACACCGGCATGAAGATCGTGCGCCGGGGCGCCCTGCCCGTCGGCGGGGAGTCTGGCCTCTTCGACGTGCGCGACCGCGCCCTCGCCGGCGCCTGGCGCGACGGTCCGCGCGGCGAGGTGCGTGCGGAGGACATCTGGAGGCGGTTCGTCGACCGCGTCGTCTCGTTCGTCGACGTGGGCTCGCTCAAGCCTTTACGGGTGGTGATCGACGCCGCCAACGGGATGGCCGGCGCGATGCTCCCACCGGTGCTCGAGCGTCTGCCGATGCTCGACGTCGTTCGCTGCTACTTCGATCCCGACGGGTCGTTCCCGAACCACGAGCCGAACCCGCTGCTGCCGGAGAACCGCGAGTTCATCATCCGGAAGACGCGCGAAGTGGGCGCCGACTTCGGCGTTGCCTTCGACGGCGACGCCGACCGCTGTTTCTTCGTCGACGACACGGGCGAGTTCGTGCCGGGCGACTTCACGACGGCGCTCTTCGCGCAGGCGATCCTCGCCGGCGATCCGGGCGGCAAGGTGATCTACGACGTGCGCGCGTCGTGGGCGGTGCCGGAGGCGATCCGCGAGGCGGGCGGCGAGCCGATCGTCAACCGCGTGGGTCACGCGTTCATCAAGCAGCGGATGCGGGAGGTGGACGCGGTGTTCGCCGGCGAGGTGTCGGCGCACTACTACTTCCGCGACTTCTCGCAGGCCGACTCGGGGACCGTGCCGTTCCTGCTGATGTGCGATCTCGTCTCGCGGCGCGGGAAGCTCAGCGAGGTGCTGGCCCCCTTCCGCTCGCGCTACTTCATCACCGGTGAGCTGAACACGCCGGTCCCGGACGTGCAGCGGAAGCTGCACGAGCTCGAGGAGCGCTTCGGCGCCGAGGGCGCCGTCTCGCAGCTCGACGGCCTCTCGGTCGAGGCGGCCGACTGGCACTTCAACGTCCGTCCCTCGAACACGGAGCCGCTGCTTCGTCTGAACCTGGAAGCGCGCTCGGAAGAGCTGATGGAACGGAAGCGCGACGAGGTGCTGGCGGTGATTCGCGCGTAGCGGCGCAGGCTCGGGCGGGCGGTTCCCGGGTCAGGTGAGGGTGTACTCCGGGCCGCTGCCGCCCTCGGGCGGGGTGAGGCGGCCGCCCTTCGCCGTGATCGCGCCGCACTGGATGC
>JBOGZX010000477.1:0-8894 GCA_050697615.1 Gaiellaceae bacterium | reverse complement strand
TCCCGATGTGGATGTGGGCGCCCGCGATCGCGTGCGGGAATGCCTTCGTGCTCAAGCCGTCAGAGAAGGATCCGTCGGCGTCCGTGTTCACGGCCGAGCTGCTGAAGGAGGCCGGGCTGCCGGACGGCGTCTTCAACGTGGTGCACGGCGACAAGGTCGCCGTCGACGCGCTGCTCGAGCATCCGGAGATCGCAGCCGTCTCGTTCGTGGGCTCGACGCCGATCGCGAGATACGTCTACGAGACGGCGACCTCGCACGGAAAGCGCTGTCAGGCGCTCGGCGGCGCGAAGAACCACATGATCGTGCTGCCCGACGCCGACATCGAGATGGCGGCCGACGCTGCCGTCTCCGCCGCCTACGGGTCGGCGGGCGAGCGCTGCATGGCCGTCTCGATGCTGCTCGCCGTCGGCGATGCGGCGGATCCGCTCGTCGAGGCGATCAAGCAGCGCATCCCGAACGTCAAGGTCGGGAACGGCCTCGACGCCTCCAGCGAGATGGGGCCGCTGATCACCCGCGAGCATCGCGACAAGGTGGCCTCGTACATCGAGGCGAGCGCGGACGAGGGCGCCACCGTCGTCGCCGACGGGCGCGAGTGCGCGCAGGACGAGGGCTTCTTCCTCGCTCCGTCGCTGCTCGACAACGTGACGCCCGAGATGAGCTCGTACCGCGACGAGATCTTCGGCCCGGTGCTCGGCGTCACGCGCGTCGCGACCTACGACGAGGCGGTCACGCTGATCAACGAGAACCCCTACGGCAACGGCACCGCGATCTTCACCCGCGACGGCGGCGTCGCCCGGCAGTTCCAGTTCGACGTGCAGGTCGGCATGGTCGGGATCAATGTCCCGGTTCCCGTGCCCGTCGCCTACTACAGCTTCGGCGGCTGGAAGGCCTCGCTCTTCGGCGACCGGCACATCTACGGGACCGAGGGAATCGACTTCTTCACGCGCTCGAAGGTCGTCACGTCGCGCTGGCCCGACCCGGCCACCTCCTCGATCGACCTGGGCTTCCCGCAGACGCGCTGATCTCGACGCCCGGCTCGTGCGGGTCTAGGCTCGGCGTGTGACCTGCACGAGCTGTGGCGCTCCGAACCGGGAAGAGGCTCGCTTCTGCGACTCCTGCGGCGCGGCACTTGCGGCGGAGGAGTCGCGCGAGCAGCGGAAGGTCGTCACCGTCCTGTTCTGCGACGTCTCCGGCTCGACGGCCTTCGCCGAGTCGCGCGACCCGGAGGCGGTCCGTGCGGTGATGGGCCGTTACTTCGACGTCGCTCGCTCGGCGATCGAACGACACGGCGGCACGCTCGAGAAGTTCATCGGCGATGCGGTGATGGCGGTGTTCGGCGTTCCGACGACTCGTGAGGACGACGCGCTGCGCGGCGTGCGGGCGGCGCAGGAGATCCGCGAGGCGGTCGAGATCGACGTCCGCATCGGCGTCAACACGGGCGAAGTGGTCACCGGCAGCGGCGACTCGCTCGTGACGGGTGACGCGGTCAACGTCGCCGCGCGCCTCGAGCAGGCGGCCTCGCCCGGCGAGGTGCTGCTCGGCGCGGGGACGTACGCGCTCGTGCGCGACGCCGTCGACGTCGAGCTGCTGCCGCCGCTCGATGCGAAGGGAAAGGCGCAGCCGCTGACGGCGTACCGCCTGCAGAGCGTGACCGGGGACGCCGCATTCGTGCGTCGGCTCGATGCGCCGCTCGTCGGCCGCGAGCGGGAGTGGCGCCTCCTCGAAGACGCATGGGAACGGTGCCGCTCGGAACGTGCCTGCGCGCTCTTCACCATCCTCGGCGCTGCGGGCGTGGGCAAGTCGCGACTCGTCGCCGAGTTCCTGGGCGGGATCGAGGCCACCGTCGTCCACGGGCGCTGCCTGTCGTACGGAGAGGGCATCACGTACTCGTCGGTGATCGAGGTCGTCAAGCAGCTGCTCGGCGATGCGCCGCCGCCCGACGAGGCGCTCGCGGCGCTGCTCGGGGACGGCGACGCGCCCGCGGACGAGATCGCGTTCGCAGTCCGGAAGCTCCTGGAGCAGGCGGCGGCGGAGCGTCCGTTGGTGGTGTTCTTCGACGACGTGCAGTGGGGCGAGCCGACGTTCCTCGACCTGATCGAGCACGTCTCGGACTGGTCGCGCGACGTGCCGATGCTGATCGTGTGCCTCGCCCGTCCCGATCTGCTCGAGCTGCGTCCGAGCTGGGGAGGGGGCAAGCTGAACGCGACGACCGTCCTCCTCGAGCCGCTGACCGAGTCGGAGACCGAAGAGCTGATCGGCCGGCTGCTCGGTGAGCTCGAGCTCGTTCCGTCGCTGCGCGACCGCATCCGCGAAGCGGCGGGCGGAAACCCGCTCTACGTCGAGCAGATGCTCGCGATGGTGCACGAGACCGGCGCGGCCGACGTGATCGTTCCGCCGACGATCCAGGCGCTCCTCGCGGCGCGGCTCGACCAGCTGCCGCCGTCCGAGCGCGCGGCCCTCGAGCGCGGCGCCGTCGAGGGGCAGGTCTTCCATCGTGGCGCGGTGCAGGCGCTCGCGCCTGAGGAGACCGGAGTCCCCGGCAACCTGATGCGGCTCGTGCGCAAGGAGCTCGTCCGGCCGACGGCCGCGACGCTGCCGGGGGACGACGCGTTCCGCTTTCCCCACCTGCTGATCCGGGACGCGGCGTACGATGCGCTTCCGAAGGCGGCGCGTGCGCAGCTGCACGAGCGCTTCGCGCAGTGGATCGAGATGCACGCGCCCGATCTCGTCGAGCTGGACGAGATCCTCGGCTACCACCTCGAGCAGGCCGCCCGCTACCGCTCCGAGCTCGGCACGCCGGACGGCACGCTACGTCGGCGCGCTGCGGAGCGGCTCGGGAAGGCGGGGCTCCGCGCCCGAGCCCGCGAGGACGACCATGCGGCCGCCTCTCTGCTCGCGCGCGCGGTCGCGCTGCTCGGCGACGACGACGCTGCGCGACTCGAGTTGCTGACGCCGCTGGGCCAGGCGCTGCACGTCCTGGGCCGTCTCGATGAGGCGTATCGGGTACTGGACGACGCGATCGAGCACGGCGGCGAAGAGGTCTCGGCTCTGGCGTACTTCTACAAGCAGTTCGCGGCCGGCCACGGCGAGTCGATCTCGGCACACGAGCTCGAGCCCGCTGTTCGCGCTCGCCTCGAGGAGCTCGGTTCCGACGCGAGCCCGCGGGCCCTCGCGAACGGATACGCCGTACTTGCCCAGGTGCTCTTCTGGGCAGGGCGGCTCGAGGCGGCGGGACAAGCGGCGGAACGCGGGCTGGAGTTCGCGCGAGTGGCAGGAGACGACGCGGCGGCGAAGCAGGCCGCGGGGCTGCTGATCGGCGTCTGGGGGCACGGCGACACGCCGCTCGAGCAGCTCGAGCGCAATCTCGTTCCCCCACCCGCTCCGGGCGTCGATGTCCGCCCGGTGCTCGTGGCGGTCGCCGGGCTACAGGGAAGAATTGCCGAGGCGCGCCGGATCTACGACGAGTACGTCGAGGACCTGCGGGCACGCGGGCAGATCGTGAGCGCGATCAGCCTCGTGATGGGTATCGCGTGGTTCGAGTTTCTCGCGGGTGACGTTCGCGACGCGGAGACGCTCTTGCGTCAGGCGTGGAGCGATCTCGGGAAGCTGGGCGAGCGGGGCTTCCGATCGACGATCGGGGCGCTGCTCGCGGACGTGCTCGCTCGACAGGGAAAGCTCGATGATGCCGCGGCCGTCGTGGACGAGGCGGAGGAGATCTCGACGCCGGACGACTTCGTGACCATGGGCCAGGCGGCGAGTGCCCGTGCCTGGATCTGCATCGGCCGCGGCGACCACGCGCGGGCGGTCGAGCTCGCGCGCCGGGCGACGGAGATCGCGGACACCAGCGAGTTCGTCAGCCTCCGGACGGACAGCTGGCTCGAGTACGGCGAGGTCTTGCTCGCTGCCGGACGTCGCGAGGAGGCGAAGGCTGCGCTCGCACGCGCTCGCGATCTCGCCTCGCGCAAGGGCGCCACCCTCCAGGTCGGGCGGATCGACGCGCTGCTCGCCGACGAGCCGGCTACGACTAGGCCGTAGCGAGCGCCTCCGGCCTCAGCTCCTCCCCGAACCGCGCGCGCCTGACGAACCGGCCGCTTCCCGGCTTGGCGAGCAGCTCGTCGCCGTCGACGATCACGTTGCCGCGCAGCAGCACCACGTCCGGCGAGCCTTTCACCTGAGTGCCCTCGTACAGGTTGTAGTCGGCGCGCGAGTGGTGGGTCGCCGCCGAGATCGTCACCTGCTTCTCCGGGTCGAAGACGACGACGTCGGCGTCGGAGCCGACGGCGAGCGTCCCCTTGCGCGGGTAGAGGCCGAACAGCTTCGCCGGGTTGGTGCAGAGGAGCTCGACCATCCGGCTGAGCGAGATCCGCCCCTCGCGAACGCCGAAGTGGTGGATCATCTGCAGCCGGTTCTCGAGGCCGGGGCCGCCGTTCGGGATCTGCGAGAAGTCGTTCCGGCCGTGGTCCTTCTGCCCCTTGAACAGGTAGGCGCAGTGGTCGGTCGAGATCGCCGAGAGGATGTTCGTCCGCAGCGCGTTCCAGAGCACGTCCTGGTTCGCCCTGTCGCGCGGCGGTGGCGTGTAGACGAACTTCGCCCCCTCGAAGTCGGGCCGCTCGAGGAACGTCCGGTCGATGAAGAGGTACTGGGTGCAGGTCTCGCCGTGCACGTTCCAGCCCTTGTCGCGTGCGATCGCGAGCGGCTCGACCGACTCGGCACACGACACGTGGACGACGTAGAGCGGCGCGCCCGCGACGCGGGCCAGCTGGATCGCCCGGTTGGTCGCCTCGCCCTCGGTCTCGGGTGGGCGCGTCAGCGCGTGATAGATCGGATCGGTGTTTCCGGCTGCGAGCGCCTCGGCGACCAGCACCTCGATCGCGTCGCCGTTCTCGGCGTGCACCATCACGAGCGCGCCGGTCTCGGCCGCGACCTGCATGGTGCGGAACAGCGTCTCGTCGTCGACCATCAACGAGTCCTTGTAGGCCATGAACAGCTTGTACGAGGTGACGCCGTGCTCCTCCGGCAGCCGCGCGAGCTCGTCGAGTGTGCCGCCCGCGCGCAGGTCGGTGACCGCGATGTGGAAGCCGTTGTCGATCAGCGCCTTGCCTTCGCGCTTCGCGTGCCAGATCTCGAGTGCGTCGCCGAAGCGCTGCCCCTTCCCCTGGATGCAAAAGTCGACGTGGGTGGTCGTGCCGCCGAACGCGGCTGCCGCGTGGCCCGACTCGAAGTCGTCGATCGTCGTCTCGCCGCGCCACGGCATCGAGAGGTGCGTGTGCGGATCCACGCAGCCCGGCAGCACGTACTTGCCGGCCGCGTCGATCGTGCGATCCGCCTGCAAATCTAGCGACTCGCCGATCAGCGTGATGCGCTCGCCCTCGACGTAGACGTCGGCGACGTAGTCGTCCGCCGCGGTGACGACGCGACCGCCCTTGATCAGCACGGACATCGCTCGCTCTCCTTCCTCGGAAACCCCATGGGCCCGGTTCGCCAGACTTGACGGCGAACCAGGCCCACGAGTGTAGATGTCTACTTCCCGCCCGGGGTGATGTGGACGGCGGCCGGCTTGTAGTGCTTGCCGTACACGTCCTTCCCCTGCGCCTTGAGCCCGGCGACGGCGGTCTTGACGAGGTCGGTCCGATATGCGCCGGCGGTCGGGGCCTTCGAGATCCCGCCGAACTGCTGCATGAGCTTCGCCGTCCGCGCGTAGGCGGCCTTGTCCATGATCCCGATTCCGCCCGTGTTCGGCCAGATCAGCTTGTTGATCTCGTTCATCATCCACGTCTGGTGGCCGCGCGGAAGCGTCGGACCTGCCTTGAGCGTGAAGTCGACGCACTGCGTCACGTGGTCGCGGCAGTAGATCCACCCGGCGAGCGTGGCGCTGATCACCTTCTCGGCGATCTGCCGGTGCGCCTTGCTCTTCAGGTACGACGCGGTCGAGAAGAGGTTGTCCTCGAGCATGCCGAAGCCGAGCTTCTGCATGTCCAGCACGTTCAGGTCGGAGAGCTTGACGAGCTTTCCGGTCTTCGGGTTCTTCGACTCGAGGACCTGCGCGAGCTCGTTGTAGGTCATCGCGGAGGCGGCGTCGATCTGGTGGTTGAGGAACAGCCCCATGTCGAACGGCTGCTGGACGATCGTAACGCCCTTGTTGTGCGCCGGATCGGCACCGGCCTTCGTCAGTGCGGCAAACAGCTCGTACTGATCGCCGCCGAGCCAGTTCGCGACCTTCTTGCCCCGCATCTTCGCGACCGTGTTGATGCCGGAGGACTTCCACGTGATCTCGGTCATGCCGGACCGGCTGAAGATCTGTGCGATGTCGACGAGGTTGGCCCCCTTGTCGCGTGCGGCGAGCAAGGCCGTCAGCCAGTTGACGCCGAACTGCGCGCGTCCGCCCGCGACGACCTGCCCCGGGACGATCTGCGGCCCGCCGTTCAGGAGCTTGACGTCGAGGCCCGCGGCCTTGTAGTACCCGAGGTCGAGCGCTGCGAAATACCCTGCAAACTGCGCCTGCGGCACCCACTGCAGCTGGATCGACACCTTCGTCAGCTTCGAAGCCGAGGCAGAGGCCGAAGCCGAAGCCGACGTCGAAGTCGCCGTACCGATCACTGCCGCGAGCGCCGCGGCCGAGAGGGCGACGATCGCCCACCGTTTCCTCATTCCCTTCCCCTTTCCGTCCGGTTTTGCTGATGGTCGATTGCGGAGTCTTAGCGCGCCCGGCATCCGATTACGAGCCCTGCGCCCCGGGACTCCAGCGGAGCACGATCCGCTCCGCCCCGACGACGGCGCCGTAGAGGGCGATGCCGAGCAGCGAGGCGACGAGGATGCCGGCCCAGGCCGCGTCGAACTGGAAGACGCCGGCATCCGTGAAGATGAGGACGCCGAGCGCGTTCAGCGAGCCGCCGAAGAACTCGCCGACGATCGCGCCGATCATCGCGAGCACGCTCGCGACCTTCAGCGAGGTGAAGAGGAACGGCAGCGCGGTCGGGACGCGGACGCGCCGCCAGATCTCGAGCTCGCTCGCGGCATAGGAGCGCATCAGCTCGATCTGCCGCGCCTTCGCGCTCTGGAGGCCGCGCAGCGTGTTCACCATCACCGGCAGGAAGCACAGGACGGCGGCGATCGCCATCTTCGACTGCATCGTGATCGGGTTGAACCAGGCGCCGAAGATCGGTGCGAAGGCCACGATCGGCACCGCGTTCGCCGCGATGAAGATCGGCATCAGCGCCTTGCCCGCAGTCCGGAAGCGGCCGACCACCGTGGCGGCCAGGATGCCGAGGCCGGAGCCGATCGCGAAACCCCCGAGCGCCTCCTTGAACGTGTACCAGCCCGCCGGCCACAGCGAGTGCCGCTGGGTCCAGAACACGCTGACGATGGTGCTCGGCTTCGGAAGCAGGAACTGGGGGACGTCCAGCGCGCGGATCAGTCCCTCCCAGAGTCCCACGACGAGGACGAAGACGACGAGCGCCGGCGCCCACTCGCCGAGCCTGCGCAGGACGCGGTCGGTCCGGGTCGGCGGCGTCGCACCGACGGCGGCGGTGGTCATCCGAGTGCCGCCTCCTCCTCCGGCAGCAGGTGCTCGCCGCGGCTCCGCAGCAGCTCCCGCACCCGGGTCACGAGCTCGAAGAAGCGCGGGGTGTCGCGCGTCTCGGCCGTTCGCGCCGTGGGCAGGTCGATCTCGACGAGGCCGGCGATCCGGCCCGGGCGGGGGCTCATCACGACGACGCGCGTCGAGAGGAAGACTGCCTCGGAGATCGAGTGGGTGACGAAGACGACGGTGTTTCCGGTCTGCTCCCAGATCGCGAGCAGCTCGAGGTTAAGCCGCTCGCGGGTCATCTCGTCGAGAGCGCCGAACGGCTCGTCCATCAGCAGGAGCGCCGGCTCGAACGCGAGCGCGCGGGCGATCGCCACGCGCTGCTGCATGCCGCCGGAGAGTTGCCACGGGTGGTGCTCCGCGAAGCCGGAGAGCTCGACCAGCGCCAGCATCTCCTGGACGCGCTCCCTGCGCCTGGAACGATCCCAGCCGAGCATCTCGAGCGGCAGTGCGATGTTCCTGGCGACGGTGCGCCAGTCGAAGAGGACGGCGTCCTGGAAGACGATCCCGTAGTCGCCGTCCTTACGAGCCTGCCGCGCGGGCTTGCCGTTGACGGTGACGGCGCCGGCCGTCGGCTCGATCAGGTCGCCGATCACGCGCAGCAGCGTCGACTTGCCGCAGCCGGAGGGCCCGATCAGCGAGACGAACTCGCCCGGTGCGAGCTCGAGGTCGATGTCCTGCACCGCGGTGACGTGCCCCTGCGGGAACGTCTTCGTGACACCGTCGAGGCGGACGACGGCGGGTCCGGCTGCCTCGGGAGTCATGCCACGTTCTCCGGCGCGCGGCGCACGATTGCCTTCTCGGCGAGGACGACGATCACGAAGAAGGCGATCCCGAGCAACGCGGCGATCACGTTCGTCGCCCACAGCTCCTGCGGCTCGATCGAGTAGTACTGGTTGAAGTTGAAGATCGCGCCGCCCAGGCCGTCCTGGAGGCCGGAGGGCAGCTCGCCGATGATCGCGCCCACGACGCTCGCCGTCGCGGCCAGGCGCAGCGCCGAGAAGACGTACGGGAGCGAAGCTGGGACGCGCAGCTTCCAGAGCACCGCCCATCGGCCTGCGGCGTACGTCCGCATCAGCTCGAGGGCGCGCGGGTCGGCAGACTGGAGCCCGCGCAGCGTGTTGATCGCGACCGGGAAGAACGTGAGGTACGTGGCGATCAGTGCGACCGCACCCCAGCCCTGCAGCGGTGCCGGCAGCTTCGGGTTGACCCAGACGACGACCATCGGCGCGATCGCGAGGATCGGCACCGTCTGGCTGCCGACGATGTAGGGCAGGAACCCGCGCTGGAGCAGGCGCGAGTGGACGAGGAC
>JBOGZX010000476.1:0-5244 GCA_050697615.1 Gaiellaceae bacterium | reverse complement strand
CATCTCGACCGCGGTTCGCGTGTGGACGTCCTCCCCGCGCGCGAAGGCCTCGCGCAGCTTCGGCTCGCCCGAGACGTGCGCGAGGATCCGCAGCTCGATCTGCGAGTAGTCGGCGGACAGCATGCGGTGGCCCTCCGCCGCCACGAAGGCGGAGCGGATCTCGCGGCCGAGGTCGGTGCGGATCGGAATCGACTGCAGGTTCGGGTCGGAGGTCGAGAGGCGACCGGTCGCGGCGACCGTCTGGTTGAACGTCGTGTGCAGCCGGCCGTCCGACTCGGCCAGCAGCGACGGCAGCGGGCGCAGATACGTGTTCAGGAGCTTCGAGAGCTCGCGCCACTCCTCGATCACCGGCACGATCGCGTGCTCGTGCCGGATCGACCGCAGCACCTTCGCGTCGGTCGAGTAGCCGGTCTTGCCCTTGCGACCCGCCGTCAGCCCGAGCTGCTCGAAGAGCACGCGGCCGACCTGCTGGGTGGAGCCGATCATGAACTCGTCGCCGGCGAGCTCGTAGGCCTGCGTCTCGAGCTCCTCGACCCGGTCCGCGAGGCGCGCGGTGATCTCGCCCATCCGATAGGTGTCGATCCTCACCCCGGCCTGCTCCATCTGCGCGAGCACGCCGGACAGCGGCAGCTCGACGGTGCGGTACAGCTCGGTGAGCCCGCGCTCGCCGAGCCGCCCGAGGAGCGGGGCGATCAGCCTGCGCGGCGTCTCGGCGCGCCGCACGAGGGCCGTCGTCTCGTCGTCGGTCGCAGGCGTGGGCAGGAGCTCGACACCGTATTCGGCCGCGAGGTCGTCGAGCGCGTACGACGCGCGGCCGGGATCGATCAGATACGCGGCGAGGAGCGTGTCGTCCAGCGCCTCGATGCCGAGCGCCTTCGCGTCGTGCACGACGACGTCACCGTCGACGCGCGGGGGTCGGGCGCCGATCACCACCTCGCCGTCCGCCGCGACGGCTGCCCGGTCGCCGTCGGCTGCGAAGCCGACGACCCCCCGGAGGTCGAGGTCGCCTTCGCGCCACGGCACCTCGACGCCGGTCAGCTTCATCGGCGCCGACGGCACCGCCGCGTCGAGCTCGTCGACACGGTTGAGCAGGTTCCGGAACTCGAAGCGGCGGAAGATCTCCTTCAGCTCCGCCCGGTCGGGCGGCTCGAGCACGAGCTGGGCCGGATCGCACTCGATGTCGAGGTCGCGGCGCATCGTCGCGAGCTCCTTCGAGACCCGCGCGAGCTCGGCGTGCTCGCTGATGTTCCGCGCGCGGGCCGGCGACAGCTCGGACACGTGCTCGATCACGCCGTCGACCGAGCCGTACTGCGCGATCAGCTGGCCGGCCGTCTTGTCGCCGATCCCGGGGACGCCCGGGATGTTGTCGGACGTGTCGCCCTTCAGCCCGATGAAGTCCGGCACCTGCTCGGGCGTGACGCCGTAGCGGGCCTCGACCCGTTCGGGCGTGTAGACGTTGACGTCGGCGACGCCGCGCGGCGTCATCATCAGGCACACGTTCGCGCTGCAGAGCTGGAAGGCGTCGCGATCCGTTGACACGACACACGTCTTGATCCCCTCGGCGTCGGCGCGCGTCGCCAGCGTCGCGATCACGTCGTCGGCCTCCCAGCCCTCGAACTCGAGATTGCGGTAGCCGAACGCCTCGACGATCGGACGGAAGTGCGGAAACTGCTCGCGCAGCAGATCCGGCATCGGCCGGCGCCCCTCCTTGTAGACGACGTCCGAGGCCTCGGCGACCGCCGCGCGGTGCACCGGCCGCGAGTCCCACGCGACCGCGACACCCTTTGGCCGGTAGTCGGCGAGCAGCTTGAACAGCATGTTGGTGAAGCCGAGCAGCGCGTTCGTCGGCTGCCCGTCCGTCGTCGCCAGCTCCTCCGGCAGGGCGAAGAACGCGCGGTAGGCGAGGTTGTTTCCGTCGACGACGAACAGATCGGCGGCGCGCGCCGGCGCGTCGTCGAGATCGAGCTCCGCTCCCGTCAGGGTCTTCGGCATCCGCCCATCGACGCCACGGTATCGTCCTCGAGCCGATGGCGAAGCTCGAGATCCACCCACGTTCCGAGCTCCGCGCCGCCGCTCCCGTCCGATGACGCGCATCCCGCTCCTCGCGGACGCGCGCATCATCATCGCCGAGCCCGACTCCGACGACCTGGTCCTCCGGCCGCCGCTGCCCCGCGACCACATCGAGGACGTGGGCGCGGCGGTGCGCGAGGCGCTGGCCTTCCCGCTCTCGGGCCCGCCGCTCGCCGAGCTCGTCACCCGCGGCGGCACTGCGACCGTCGTGATCGAGCAGCCGTCGCTGCCGATCCCGTCCGTGCAAGTCGGCCCGCGCCCCGAGGCGATCGCCGCCGTTGCGGACGAGCTCGAGCGACTGGGCGTGGAAGGCGTGACGATCCTCGTCGCGGGCGGCCTGCTCCGGCGGACGACGCCGCGGGAGATCGGGCTGCTGGTCCCTGCCGAGTTCCGACGGAGGTTCAAGGGTCGCGTCGTCGTGCACGACGCCGAGGCGGGCGACCTCGCCGAGCTCGGCGCCGGACGAGTGCCGCCGCTGCGCGTCAATCCCGCGCTCGTCGAGACGGATCTCGTCGTCACGGTGACCGCCGCCGAGACGGTGCTGCACGGCGGGCCTGCCGCGCTGCTGGCCGCGAGCGGACGCGAGTCGCTGCGCACCGCGGGCGCCCAGTCGCTGCTCGAGACGAGCTCGTCACAGGGTTGGTTGCTGGCGGTCGAGCTCGAGCGCCGTCTCGCGGAGCGCGTGCCCGTGACCGGCGTCTCGCTCGCGCTCAACCCGCCGCGGATGGCGGGCCCGTTCGCCGGCTATCCGTATGACCAGGAGGCGATCGAGAAGATGGTGCGCTCACCCACGCGGCGCGTCCTCCAGTTCGCGCCCGGACGGATCCGCGCGCGGGTGATCGAGCGGCTGCCGCGCGAGCAGACGGCGGCGGCCGTCTTCGGCGGCACGCCGTCGGTTGCGCACGCGGAGGCACTCCTGCGCGGCACGCTGTTCAAGGGGATCGAGCTCGCCGAGCCGCTGGACGCCCTCGTGATCGGCATCCCCCCGACGACTCCGTTCATGCCGCGCGAGCGGCCGAACCCGGTCAGCGCCGCGTACCTCGGGCTGGGGCTCGCCCTGCGGCTGTGGCGGAACGCGCCGCCGATCGCGGCGGGCGGCACGGCGATCCTCGCCCACCCCCTTCCGCGCCGCTTCCCGCGGCCGACCCAGGTGCCCTATCGCTCGCTCTTCTTCGACCCGCGCTCGGCACGCGACATCGGCGCGATGCGCGACTCGGAACGGGCCGCCGTCGACGACCCGCGGGCGATCGCCGACTACCGCGCCGGGCGCGCGTGCCACCCGCTGCAGCCGTTCGTGGAGTGGAGCGCATGCGACGGGGCCGTGCACCGGCTCGGCGCGGTCCTGGTCGCGGGCTGCCGCGACGCGCATGCGGCACGACAGCTCGGTCTCGTGCCGGTGCACGGCCTGGGTGCGGCCCTCGAGATGGCCCGCGGACGCGGTGCGAAGCGAATCGGCTACCTCCTGTCGCCGCCGTACGTGCCCCTGGTCGTCGGCGTCTGAACTCTCGCCGGCCGTCGCCGCGCCGCTTCTGGCAACCTCCCGACACGCCATGGCCGACCTCGCCGCGCTCACCGAATCACAGCGCAGGTCGATCGGCGTCTCCCTGTCGCAGATCCAGGAGCTCGCCGGAACCGCGCGCGCCTACGACGTGCCCGTGAGCGCGCTGACGCGGCTGGAGGACGCCGTCGAGGCGCTTCGGGAAGCCAGCGACGCGATCATTCCCGTGGCACCGAAGAACGTGCTGAACGCCGCCGTCGCGCAGATGCGCGTGCTCGCGGAGGAGCTCCGGCCGTCGCGCCTCCGCGCGTACGGCGCGATCGAGCCCGACGTCGCCGCCGAGGTCGACGTGCTCGTTCAACGGCTGGTCGACGCGGTCTCGGCCCTCCACGACCGCCCCGTGTAGTCGGGTCACGAACCGGTGTCGAGGCGAAAGGCGATGACTCACTCCGTGATCGGCCGCGCGAGCGCGAGCACGGCGGCCGCTCCCACCCACGCCGCTGCGTAGACGAACGCGACCGACGGGCTCGCGACGGTCCAGAGAACGCCGACGACCGCCGACGAGGCGAAGTCGCCGAACGCCTGGACGCCGCCGAGCAGCCCGAAGCCGCTCGCGCGGAGATGGGCGGGTAGAAGCCGTGCGAACAGGGAGGACTCGGCCGTCTCGGCGAGTCCGATGCCCGCGCCCGCGAGCAGGAATGCGATCAGCAGCGGCGGCCAGGAGTGACCGGCGGTCGCGAACAGCAGGTAGGCGCCGACGTAGAGCGCCGCGCCTGCCGCGAACGCCGAGCGCGGGCCGGCGCGATCGATCCAGTGGCCGCCCGCGTAGGCGACGCCCGAGCCGAAGAGGTTGTGGCCCGCGTAGACGATCACGGCGAGCGAGGTCGCCGCGGCAAGGGTGCGCCCGCCGTGATGGAGGAGCGTCGTCGCACGGAGGATCAGCAGCGTCGTCGCCACGTTTCCGAGCTCGAAGGCCGCGATCGGCAGGAGCGGGCGGACGACTCCCGCCGTTCGCAGGTCGGCGAGGTGTAGGCGGACGCGCCGCCTGATCGCCTCGCCCTGCCCCCGCGCCTCGTGCGCTGCGACGGTGATCGCGAGCGCCGCCAGCGTGCCCGGCGCCGCAGCGAGGTAGAGCGCGGGCCGGATGCCGATCCAGTGGATCAGGCCAGCAGCGAGCAGGGGCCCGACGACGGCGCCGAGGTTGTCTCCGGCGCGCTCGAGGCCGAACGCCCGGCCGTAGGCGTGCGGCGGCGCGAGCTGTGCGAGCATCGTGTCGCGGGCGGGCGACCGGATCCCGCGCGAGATCCAGGCGAACGCGCGCAGCGCTCCGACCTGCCACGTGGCGACCGCGGCGCCGATCGCGCCGGTCGCGAGCGCGGTGGCGAGGTAGCCGCCGCTCGCGAGCCGCAGGCGGCGGGAGTCGTCGTTCGCGAGCGGTCCTCCCACGAGCTTCGCGACGCCGACGAGCGCGTCGCTGATTCCCTCGATCACGCCGAGCGCGGCGGCCGGCGCCTTCAGGACCGAGACCAGCAGGGTCGGCAGCAGAGCCGTCGTGATCTCGTGTCCGGCGTCGCTGAAGAAGCTGGCCGCGCCGACGCCGGCGACGCCGCGCGTCAGCCAACCACGCTCCGGCGGTGGATCAGCCTCGCTCGTGGCCGTTGGAGACGACGAGGACG
>JBOGZX010000475.1:0-1966 GCA_050697615.1 Gaiellaceae bacterium | reverse complement strand
CATCTGCACCGTCAATCCTTTTAATTAAACGTCGTCGGCGACGAGCACCCTGAAGTCGGCGAAGTCGACGAGGTCGGGGACCGGCGGCAGGATCAACGGCACCTCGAGGCGCTCGTCGACGCCGGTGTAGAACTCTACGTTCATCGTGAAGGTGTTCTTGACGCCGAGCGCGTAGCCGATCGCGCCGGCGACGAGCAGCCCGCCGCGCGCGATGCCGAGCACCATGTCCGGCCGGTAGCCGTCGTCGGCGACCGCCTGCGCCAGTTCGCGCGCGCCGATCCCGAGATCGTTCCACCTCATCACCTCGCGGTCCGCGACACTCATCCCCGCCCCGGAACCTGCAAAGCCGGCACCTCCGCTCTCCTGGTCGCCTCCGTCGAGCCTACGGCTCAATTCCCCCCGGCCGCCTCCGTCGAGCCTACGGCTCAATTCCCGCTCCGGCACCGGCGAAGCCGGCACCTTCGCTCCCCTGTCGCCTCCGTCGAGCCTACGGCTCATTCGACGAGCCTAGCGAGCGTGTCGGTGAGCGCGTCGACGGCCAGGGCGACGTCGTCGTCGCTCGTCAACTCGTCCGGCGAGTGGCTGACGCCGCCGTTGAGACTGCGGACGAAGAGCATGCCGGTGGGCACGCCGGCGGCGGCCACGAACATCGCGTCGTGCCCCGCGCCCGACACGAGCTCGGGGGCGCCGGGAAGCGCCGAGCGCAGCGCCTCGAGCGGTGCGCCGCTCATCGGAACGGGGTCGAGCCGCCACGTGGGATCAAAGCCGATCTCGTGGATCAGGGCGTCGAACCGGGCGCGGTCGGAGGAGCGGGCGTCGACCGAGAGCGACACCCGGGCCGGCACGACGTTCGACGCGTTCGGCTCGACCTCGATCGCACCGACCGTGGCGACGGCCCCGTCGCCCGCGCACTCGCGCACGTGCAGCACGAACCGTGCGGCCGCGACGAGCGCGTCCTCGCGAACGTCCATCGGCGTCGTGCCCGCGTGGTCGGCGCGGCCCTCGAAGGAGACGACGCCGCGGGCCTGCCCGGCGATCGCCGTGACGATTCCGAGCGGCTCACCGGACCGCTCGAGCACGGGGCCCTGCTCGACGTGCAGCTCGAGGTAGCTCTCGGGGAGCCGGCTCAGCCGCCTGCTGCCCGACGGGCCGGTCTCCTCGGCGCGGAACGCGACGACCGCGAGCGGCGCCTCGGGCAGCCGCCCCGCGGCCTCGATCGCCGCGACGACGCCGAGCACGCCGTCGAACCGGCCGGCGGTGGGGACGCTGTCGAGGTGCGAGCCCGCCCAGACACGAGCGTCGCCGCGGCTCCCGAAGAGGTTGCCCGCGTCGTCCGTCGAGACGTCGAGCCCCGCCTCGCGCATCCACCCCGCGGCGAGCGCGTGCGCGGCGTCTTCCTCGGCCGAGTAACCCGCACGATGCTGCGCAACGGCGTAGATCTCGTCCAGGCGGTCGAGCACGCGCGTCATTCCGGCAATCCTCGCAGGACGCGCCTGCCGACGAGCGGAAACAGCGCCACGGCGGCGAAGCCGGCGCGCCAGGAGGTGGCCGCGACGAGCAGCCCGAACAGGCCGGGATATGCGGCCCCCGGCAGATTCAGGAGCGTCTGCTGGAGCCCGATCGCGGCGCCGCTGCGCCCGTGACCTGCGAGCTCCACCGCCGCTGCGAAGGAGAGGCTGTTCCAGCTCATCGCGAGCACGCCCGCGGCGACGAGCACCGGCACGAGTACGACGAGGGGCGCGTCGACCAGCACCGCCGTCAGCGCGACGAGCACGCCGGCGGCGAGCGCGATCGCCCGCAGCGGTGCGATCCTGCTCGCGCGGACGTCGGACCAGCGCCCGGCGCCGATCCGTCCGCCGATCGCGAGAAACTGCATCAGGCCGAGGACGGCGGCCGCGGCTCCCGCCGACAGGCCCCGGTGCTCGTGGAGGTAGAGCACGGTGAAGCCGCCCACGCAGAGTTGCGG
>JBOGZX010000474.1:0-6264 GCA_050697615.1 Gaiellaceae bacterium | reverse complement strand
GTTCTTGATCTCCACGAAGGTGCCTGCCTTGGAAGACTCGCCGAGGACCGTCCCAGGTCGAAGGTAACAGAACGGCCCGATGGTCGCCTTCGCGCCAATGTGCGCGTCGATGGCGACGGTGTTCGCGCCGATCTGGGCGCCCGCCCCGACGCGGGTCGCCCCGCGGAGATACGTGAACGGCTGGACCGTTGCGTCGGGCTCGAGCTCCACGGTCGGCTCGATCCACGTGGTCTGCGGGTCGACGATCGTGACGCCGGCGAGAATGTGGGCATCGTTGATGCGGTCACGCAGCACGGCCGCCGCTTTCGCGAGCTCGGCGCGTGTATTGACGCCGTCGGTCTCGCGCGAGTCGGCTGCGATGTGCGCCCAGACCTTGCCGCCGACGCGCGCGACGATCTCGATCGCGTCGGTGAGGTACAGCTCGCCCTGCACGTTCTTCGGCTGGAGCCGCTCCAGCGCGGACCAGAGCAGCGACGACCGGAAGGCGTAGATGGAGGAGTTGATCTCGCGGATCGCGAGCTCCTCGGGCGTCGCGTCGGTTCCCTCGGCGATGCGCAGCACGCTTCCGTCCCCTGACCGGACGATCCGGCCGTACACGCGCGGGTCCGGCGGGATCGCGCTGAGGATCGTCGCGGCGGCGCCCTCGCGGCGATGCGCCTCGACCAGCTCGGCGAGCGTCTCGGGCCGCAGCATCGGCGCGTCGCCCGGGAGGACGAGCACGTCCCCGTCGAAGCCGTCGAGCGCGGCCCGGGCCGAGCGGACCGAGTCGCCCGTGCCGAGCGGCTCGGCCTGGACGGCCACCGTCACGTCCTCCGCGCCGAACGCGTCGCGTGCCGAGGGCGCGGCGACGACGACGAGCGGGGAGGCGCCGGCGGCGCGCCCCGCCTCGATCACCCAGTCGGCCAGGCGGCGGCCCAGGATCGGGTGGAAGTGCTTCGGCACGGCAGACCGCATCCGCGAGCCAAGCCCGGCGGCCATGACGACGGCTGCGATCGGCGTCTGGGTCACATCAGGAAGGGATTGATGGCTGGGGCGCCAGGATTCGAACCTGGGATCGCGGGACCAAAACCCGCTGCCTTACCGCTTGGCTACGCCCCACAGTGGGCGACAGTCTACGGCCGGCGGGTGAAGAGGAGGATCAGCGCACCGATCGCCAGCACGACGACGACGACGATCGCGATCAAGCTCAGGATTCGGAGCGCGACCGGCACGCACAGCACGAGCAGCTGCGAGGCCGCGAAGATCCACGTCGCCTGCCTCACGAGGTCGGAGCGGTGCCGGCGGCCCACGTACCACCAGACCCCGACCGCGATCGCAGCGAGAACGACCGCCTCCCACAGGTGCAGCACGTGGACGAGGTAGAGCAGCCCCTCGGCGGCGGCGATCCAGAAGGTGACGCGGAGGCGGCGGTCGCGCAGCCAGCGGCCGCTGCGGGTCGAGCCGTGCTCGATTGCGTGCGTACCGAACATCACGTCAACCGTACCACGCTGGAACCGTGATCCAGCCTCGCCCGCGCCGCCGCAGACGGCGGCGCGCACGCTCCGCTTCACGCCGGTCGTGGAAGAGCCCGTAGACGGTTGGACCGGCGCCGCTGACGTCCGCGCGGAACGCGCCGAGCTCCTGGAGCTCGACGGTGAGCGGCGAGGTCGCCAGGTCGTTCGGCGGCAAGGCGGCGAGGTCGCGCGGACGGCGAACATGTGCAAGCCCCTCGCGCAGAGCGGCCGACCGTTCGGCGAAGCCCCCGGCGCCCCTGCGGGCATCGAACTCGGCGTACACGGCGCCCGTCGACTGCTTCTGGCTGCCCTCCGGGAGCAGCAGGAGCACGAAGAAGTCCTGCGGCAGCTCGAGCGGCTCGAGGCGCGTCCCGTCTCCGGTCCCGAGTTGCGGCCCGTCGGCAAGGAAGAACGGCACATCCGCGCCGAGCCCCGCAGCCACCTCGTGGAGCCGGTCGGCGGGGCGCGGTTGCGCGAGTTGCGCGTTGCCGAGGCGCAGCGCCGTCGCCGCGTCCGAGCTGCCGCCGCCGAGTCCCGCCGCCACCGGGACGTGCTTCGAGATCCGCGCCTGCCAGCCGTGCGGGGCGTCGAGTGCCTCGAGCGCGGCGCGCACGAGCGTGTCTCCGGCAAAACCTTCGACCGTCGTCAGGTCGGCGGGCTCGACCTCGATGCGATCGGACAGGTCGACGCGCTGGTAGACGGTCACGAGCTCGTGCTTGCCGTCGTCGCGCGTCGGGCCGACGACGAGCGCGAGGTTGATCTTGGCCGGCGCCGGACCGATCATGCGAGCGCCGCCGCGAGCGCGACGAACTCCGACGGTGCGAGCGCCTCGGCGCGGACGTCCGCGTTTCGGTCGATCGCCGCCAGCGCCGTCGAGGCGCGTTCCCGGCTCGCGACTCGGGCGAGCGCGAGCGCGTTTGCGAGCGTCTTTCGGCGGTGGCCGAACGCCGCGTCGACGAGCCGCTTGACATCACCGGGCGGGGCGGGCGCGATGCGCCGGAAGGCGACCAGCGCCGACTCGACGCTCGGGCGGGGCCGAAACACCTCGCGTGACACCGGATGGAAGCCGGTGCGCTCGGCGGTGAGCTGGACGAGCACGGACACGGCCCCGTAGGCCTTCGTCGAGGGTCGGGCGAAGAAGCGGTCGGCGACCTCGCGCTGCACCATGACGCACCAGAGGTCGATCTGACGGAGGGCGAGGCTCTCGGCCACGAACGGCGTGGCGATGTTGTACGGCAGGTTTGCGACGACCTTGCACGGCGGCGGCTCGAGCGCCCTCACGTCGAGCCGAAGCGCGTCCTGCCAGTGCACGTCGGTGCGCGGGATCCCTGCCAGGTGCGGCTCGAGCCGCCGGTCGACCTCGACCGCGTGCACATGGGCGACCCGGCCGGCGAGGAAGCGGGTGAGAACGCCGAGGCCGGGACCCACCTCCAGCAGGACATCGGTCGGCCCGAGCACGGCGAGCCGCTCGATCACGCGCAGGATGTTCTCGTCGACCAGGAAGTGCTGTCCGAGCGCCTTCCGCGGCGCGACCCCTCCGTCGAGCCTACGGCTCATGCACCCTCGAAGCCTCGGTCGAGCCTACGGCTCCGCTCCCGCTCCGGAGCCGGCGAAGCCGGCGCCTCCGCTCCCTGTTCGCCTCCGTCGAGCCTACGGCTCAGCACGCTACGGCTCAGCCCGAAGACCGCGTCGGCGTTGGCGTCGATCTGGGCGGCCAGCTCGGCGGGATCGATGTGCCGAGCCTCCGCGAGCGCACGCAGCGTGTGCACGACATTGGCCGGCTCGTTCGTCCGGCCGCGGACCGGCTGCGGCGCGAGGTACGGGCTGTCGGTCTCGGCAAGGAGCCGTTCGGAGGCAACGCGCCGGGCGGCCTCCCTCAGGTCACCCGCGTTCTTGTAGGTCACATTCCCGGCAAAGGAGACGTACCACCCCCGCTCGAGCGCGTCGGGCAGCAGCCCCGGCGACGAGAAGCAGTGCAGGATCACCGGACCGTCGTGGGCGAGCAGGCGCACGCGGGTGTCGTCGTCGGCGGCGCGCGTGTGGATCACGACGGGCTTGCCGAGCTCGTCCGCGAGCGCGAGCTGGTCTTCGAACAGGCGGCGCTGCGCATCTCGCGGCGCGTAGTCCCGGAAGTAGTCGAGGCCCGTCTCCCCCACCGCGACCGCCCGAGGATGCGCAAGCAGCTCGCGGAGGGTGTCGAGATCTGCGTCCCCGCCGGCCTCGTGCGGGTGGATGCCGAGACACGCGTAGACCCCGTCCTGCCGCTCGGCGCGCTCGAGCGTGAGGCGGGCCGCCGGGACCGTTGTCGCGACGTCGACGACGCGTGTGACGCCAACGGCGCGTGCCCGTTCGAGGACGTCGTGCGCGTCGGTCCCCAGATGCGCATGGGCGTCGATCACGGCCCGCCGGTCAGGTCGACGCGGGTCACGCCGCGTCTGCGGCCGCCATCCGCCGGAGCTCTTCGCCGACGACCGAGTCGTCGAGCTTCTTGAAGAGCGGCTCCGGGGTCCGTAGCGCCTGGCCCGGCTGCAGGTCGCTGGGCGACCAGGAGCCGACCCAGGAGGCGTAGTCGCCGGTGAGCACCTCGTGCGTCTGCCCGTCCTCGTCGACCTCGCGGAACTCGAGGGGGCCTGCGATGAAGCCGTCGTAGCCGAGCAGCTCGTGCAGCCGCTGTGACGTGTGCGGCAGGAACGGGGTGAACAGGATCTTGAGGCTGTCGACGGCGCGGAGCGCGACGTAGAGAACCGTGGCCGCGCGGTCGCGATCGGTCTTCACGAGCGCCCAGGGCGCCTGCTCGGTGACGTACTGGTTGACCGTCGACGCGAGTCGCATCGCCTCGCCGAGCGCCGCCCGGAAACGACCGCCCTCGATGTGGGCGCCGACCGCCTCGAACCCTTCCGTCACGCCCGCCAGCACGGCGCGGTCCGCGTCCGTCAGCTCGCCCGGGTCCGGCACTCTCCCGAAGGTCCGGTGCGCGTTCACGAGCGTCCGGTTGACCAGGTTTCCCCAGTTCGCGAGCAGCTCGTCGTTGTTCCGCCGGACGAACTCGGCCCAGGTGAAGTCCGTGTCCTGGGTCTCCGGCCCGGCCGCGATCAGGTAGTAGCGGAGCGGGTCGGGGTCGTAGCGATCGAGGAAGTCGCGCACGTAGATCGAGTGCTGCCGGCTGGTCGAGAACTGCGTCCCCTCGATGGTCAGGTACTCGGTGGCGATCACCTTGTCGGGCAGCTCGAGCGGAGCCGCGCCCGCGCCGAACTCCCCACCCTTCCCGTAGCCCAGGAGCATCGCCGGCCAGATGACCGTATGGAAGACGACGTTGTCCTTCCCCTGAAAGTACGCGTGCACGGATTCCGGGTTCTGCCACCAGTCGCGCCACGCCTCCGGATCGCCGCTCGAGGCGGCCCACTCGATGCTCGCCGAGAGGTAGCCGATCACGGCGTCGAACCAGACGTAGATGCGCTTGTTGGGATCCTCGGCGTACCCCGCGACGGGGATGGGCACGCCCCAGTCGAGGTCGCGCGTGATCGGACGCGGCCGGATCTCGTCGAGGAGGCCGAGCGAGAAGTTGCGGACGTTGGGCCGCCAGTCGTCGTGACGCGAGATCCAGGTGCGCAACGCGTCGGCGAACCTCGGGAGGTCGAGAAACAGGTGCCGGGTCTCCCGGAACTCGGGCGTCGTGCCGTCGATCTTCGACCTGGGGTCGATCAGGTCGGTCGGGTCGAGTTGGTTGCCGCAGTTGTCGCACTGGTCGCCGCGCGCCTCGGGATAGCCGCAGATCGGGCAGGTTCCCTCGATGTAGCGATCCGGCAGCGTGTGTCCGGTCGCCGCCGAGAACGAGACCATCATCGAGCGCTCGACGATGGCCCCGTGCTCGTAGAGCGTCGCGAAGACGTCCTGGGTGACCCGTTCGTGGTTTCGGGTCGTGGTTCGCGTGAAGCAGTCGTACGAGAGCCCCAGCCGCCGAAAGTCCTCGCGAAACGCCGCGTTGTAGTAAGCGGCGATCTCACCGTAGGACTTCTCCTCCCGATCGGCGGCGACCATCACGGGCGTGCCGTGCTCGTCCGTTCCGCTCACCATGAGCACGTCGTCGCCCCTGAGCCGGTGGTAGCGCGCGAACGCATCCGACGGCACGCCGAACCCCGCCACATGGCCGAGGTGTCGGTGTCCCGCGGCGTACGGCCACGCGGGAGCGACCAGGATCTTCCGTCTCGCCATCGCGCTCCATCATACGAACGGCTCCGTCCTGTCTCCGGTGCCGGAGAAGCAGCCCGGTACCCAGGAGAGCGGCCACCAGCGCCATCGCCGTCGAGCCCGCCAGGAGTAGCGGGGCCTCGCCGTGCTGCCGGGGTGCGGCGGCGGGCGCGAGAATCGGACTCGCCGCGGCCGGCGTGCGCGCCCTGGACCGCGCGGGCGACCTCGCTGCCGCCGGCCGTGACCCGAAGCCGTGTGGGACGGACAGGGTCCCGGGCGTAACGAGCGTAGGCTCGACGGAGCCGAAGCGAGCGGAGGCGGCGGCTTTGCCGTCGCCGGAGCCGATCTGCACAGCAACGGCCTTGGCGCGACGAGCGCCGGGCGCGTGCGGCCCGAGCACGGAGCGGCCTGTCTCGTACCCCGAGCGCGCCGTCCCGAGGGGACGGGAGCCCGCGCGAACGATCTGCGCGCTCTCTGCGACGGAGGCGTCGGCACTTCTCGCGCGGCCCGCGGCACGATTCGGCTCCGTGGGGCGCCGCGACGCAGCGGGAGCCGCCGGGCTGATCAGGTCGAGGCCCCGCGG
>JBOGZX010000473.1:0-4138 GCA_050697615.1 Gaiellaceae bacterium | reverse complement strand
CCGAACATGATGACCCGCAACTCGTACGCGCTGAACATGGCCTACGTGATGCAACGCGCGCCGCTGAAGCCCGAGCGCTCGATCCTCGAGGCCAACATGGGCGGAGACAAGAAGCCCTCGGCGGAGTACTTCCAGTCCGGCCACGGAAAGACGGTGCTCGCGGAGGCGTTCCTGTCCGACGAGCAGATCCGGCGGGTGCTGCGCACGAGCGCCGGCGACCTCGAGGCGCTCTCGTGGGCCGGGACGCACGGGTCGGTGGCGAGCGGCATGCAATCCGTCGCGTTCACGCCCGCGTCGGCGATCGCGGCGGTGTTCGCGGCGACGGGCCAGGACCTCGGGATGGTCGGCACGAGCTCGATGGCGCACGGGACCGCGCGGCGCGTCGAGGGTGGTCTGCACGCGACGATCCGGTTCGGCGGCCTCGAGGTCGGAACGGTCGGGGGCGGCACGACGCTGCCGTCGGCGCGCGAGTGGCTCACGTCGATCGACTGCGCGGGGCCGGGGACCGTGTACCGGTTCGCACAGATCGTCGCCGCCGCCGCGCTCTGCCTGGAGATCAGCGCGTCGGCCGCGATGGCGACGGCGGGCAGCGAGAACTTCTTCCGCGCCCACCACGAACGAGGCGGGCTCCGATGAGGGGTCGCCGGTGATCGCGCTCGTCTTCCGCTATGAGGTGCGAGACCCGGCGCAGTTCGAGAGCACCTACGGCCCGGACGGCAGCTGGGCGCAGTTCTTCCGGCAGGGCGCGGGCTATGTCGGCACCGAGCTGCTCCACGACGTCGACGAGCCCGAGCGCTTCCTCGTGATCGACCGGTGGGAATCCGCGGAGGCGTACAACGCCTTCCTCGCCGGGCACCGGGAAGAAGTGCTGCGGCGGACGGAGGAGGCTCGCTTCCACTACGTGCAGGAGCTCCGCTTCGGCACGTTCGAGAACGTCTGGAGCGAGGACGCTTCCGCCCCCTGACCGGCTCAGCCTGCATCAGGCGAGAACGTCGCGTACGCCACGGAGCGGCGTCCCGAGTAGCTCGGCGGCTCGGGAGCTGTCGAGCGACACGTCCGGCGCGCGGTCGGCGCTTGTGCGGCCGCGCTCGATCCGCGCCGTGTCTGCTCCCAGGAGCAGCGCGAAGTCGTAGCGGCTGACGTCGTCGGCGCCGCCGAGGTGCAGCGGCCCCGCGACGTCCTCGTGGAGCAGATCGAGCAAGGCCTCCGCCAGGTCTCCGACGTGCACGGGTGAGCGGATCTCGTCGACGAAGAACCGCGTCCCCTCGTGCGCGAGCCGCTCCTGCGGCCCCGGCTCGGGGCCGCCGTAGAGCAGCGACGTGCGCACGAGCGTCGCCTCCGGGTGCGCCGCGGCGACGCGAGTCTCGGCGGCGGCCTTCGAGCGCCCGTACGCGTTGACCGCCGCGGGCGCGTCCTCCTCCCGGTACCGGCCGCGGGTGCCGTCGAAGACGACGTCGCTCGACAGATGCACGAGACGCCGCCCCTGCGAGGCGGCCGCGACCGCCTCCGCGCCGTCGACGTTCGTCGACCACTCGTCGGGGGCGCCCTGCCGGTACGCGGTGTGGATCACCGCGTCGACGTCGCGGACGGCTGCCCGCACCGCCGCGCGATCGCGCACGTCGAGCCGCACCCATTCCGCCTCGAGCTCCGGGAGTCGCGTCCACCACGTGGCGCGCACGACCAGGCCGCGGCCGGGTGCGCGGGCGATGAGCTGACGCCCGAGGTAGCCCGCACCGCCGGTGACGAGGAGGCGCTGCATGGTTCACGATTGTCGCCCGTGGAGAGACAGCGTGTGCATGCGAGAGCCGCGGAAGCCTGCAGGGGACGCCTGGCCGGTCAGCGAGGAGCCGACGGTCGTCGCACCGCGGGACACGCTCGTCGGCGCGCCGGCCCCGCAGCCGCCGGCGGGACCTCCGCCCGACCGTCGCGTGGGGCTCGGCATGCTCCTCGCGCTCGGAGCGCTCGTCCTGATCGCGATCGGGATCGTGCTCGCCTGGCTGCTGGCCCACCGAGGCGGCTCCACCGCGAGCGCGACCACCGTCGTCGTCGTCACGACCGCCCCGGCGACCGGCACCGCCCCCGCGAAGGTGAGCGTCCCCCGGCTGATCGGTCTCACGGAGCAGCGGGCGCTGATCCGCCTCGGGCAGGTGGGATTGCGCCCGAAGGAGGTCTACCGGCCGACGAGCAAGCCGAAGGGCGTGGTCGTCTCGCAAAAGCCGAAGGAGGCGACGTCGCTGGCGCGCCAGGGCCGGGTGACCCTCGTGATCGACTCCGGCGCGCCGAAGGTGAAGGTGCCGGACGTGCGCGGCAAGTCCCTCGCCGACGCGCAGGCGGCGCTCGACGAGCTGGGGCTCGACTCGCAGAAGACCCTGGTCGCCTCGGCGAAACCCGCGGGCACGGTCGTCGACGAGGGACCAGAGCCCGGCGCGAAGCTCCCGAAGGGATCGACCGTGACGCTGTCGGTCGCACAGGCGGGGCCTCAGGTCACGACGACGACCGCGGCGGCGGTCGCGGCCTCGACCACGCCGGGGGCGACGACGAGCCCTACGACCACGGCCCAGGGCCAGGCGCCGCCGCCTCCGACCACGGCGACCATGCCCGACGTGCAGAACCGAAGCGAGGCGGGCGCGGCACAGGCGATCGGTCAGGCCGGCATCCTTCCCAGCATCGTCTTCATCCCGAGCGACGACCCCCTCGGCACCGTCGAGCAGCAGGCGAAGTCCGGCGGCGAGAGCGTCCCGTACCACTCGCACGTCCAGATCAACGTGTCGAAGGGGCCCGGCGACAAGCCGAGCGAGCAGGTGCCGAACGCGATCGGCGGGACTCTGGACCAGGCGGTCGCGGCGATGAACGGCGCGCACCTGCGGCTGATCTACCTGAAGCTGCCCGTGACCTCACGCGCGCAGGCGGGCAAGATCGTCCAGCAGACCCCGCTCGGGGGCGCCGGCGCGCCGCAGAACGCGCAGGTGCTCGTGTTCCTGGGCGCCTACCAGGGCTGAGTCGACTTCGACTACCAGCCGCGCGACTCGAGCAGCTGGCTCGGGTCGAGCGACTGCGTGGAGATGCCGACCATCGCCTCGCCGAGACCGGCCGAGACGCGGGCGAGCACGTCCGCGTCGAGATAGTGCGTCGTCGCCTCGACGATCGCGCGGGCGCGCTGCGCCGGGTTGCCCGACTTGAAGATCCCGGAGCCGACGAAGACGCCGTCGGCGCCGAGTTGCATGCACAGCGACGCATCGGCGGGAGTGGCGATGCCGCCGGCCGTGAACGTCACCACGGGAAGGCGTCCGTTCTCGGCCACCCAGCGGACGAGCTCGTACGGCGCCTGCAGGTCCTTCGCCTCGGCGAAGAGCTCCTCACTACGCAGCGACTGGAGCCGGCGGATGCCGCCGAAGACCGAGCGCATGTGCGTGACGGCGTTGACGATGTCGCCGGTGCCGGCCTCGCCCTTCGTCCGGATCATCGCGGCACCCTCGGCGACGCGGCGGAGCGCCTCGCCGAGATTGGTGCAGCCGCAGACGAACGGGACGGTGAACTGCCACTTGTCGACGTGGTGCTCGAGGTCGGCCGGCGTCAGCACCTCCGACTCGTCGATGTAGTCGATCTCGAGCGACTCCAGGATCTGGGCCTCGGCGAAGTGACCGATGCGGCACTTGGCCATCACGGGAATCGTGACCGCCTCCTGGATGCCCTTGATCATGTCCGGATCTGACATGCGGGCGACGCCGCCGTCACGGCGGATGTCGGCCGGAACGCGCTCGAGCGCCATCACGGCACAGGCGCCGGCCTCCTCGGCGATCTTCGCCTGCTCGGCGTCGACGACGTCCATGATCACGCCGCCCTTGAGCATCTCGGCGAGGCCGCTCTTGACGCGCATCGTCCCGTACTCCGCCATGCCGTGAGTGTAGCCAGGCCCAGAACGGCGGCAGCCTGATAGAAGGTCGTCATGGAGCCGTGGGCACGCGAGCTCGAGGGCCGGATCGAGGAGCACGCGCTCAAGAGCGAGCTGCTGCGCGGCAACCCGCTCGGCGACCCGCACGTGCGCCCGCTCTGGGTCTACGTTCCGCCCGCGTACGACGCCGAGCCCGACCTGCGCGTCCCTTCGATCTACCTGATCCAGGGCTTCACGGGACAGGTC
>JBOGZX010000472.1:0-4210 GCA_050697615.1 Gaiellaceae bacterium | reverse complement strand
GGTTGCGACGACGCTCGCGGGTGTGGAGACCCCAATCGAGGATCCCGGGCGGTACGCCGTCACCCAGGGGCTGATCGCACGCTCGCCGGTGCTCGCGCGCCGCGTGCTCGATGCGGCGGGCTTTCCTGGGGCTCCGACGCGAACGCTGACCCAGCACTCCGACGTCGAGCCCGATGCAGACGTCCTCCAGTTCTTCATCGAGAACTCCGATCCGGCCGTCGCCACCCGTCTCGCCAACACCTACGCTCGCGAGTACACCGTGTTCAGGCGTGAGCTCGACAACCGTGATCTCGCGGCCACGGCTCAGTCGCTTGGCAGCCGCCTCCGGGTCCTGGCACAGGAGGGGCGGGGGTCGTCGCAGCTCTACCGGCAGCTCGCCGCCCAGCAGGAGCAGGTGCAGCTTCTGAAGACGCTTCGGCGGTCGAACGTCTACGTGATCCGGACCGCGACGCCGGGCGATGCCGAGCAGCTCTCGCCGCGGCCGCTGCACAGCACCGCCCTCGCGGTCGGAGGGGCGCTCGTCCTCGGCTTGCTGCTCGTCGGCTGCGCGAACGCGTTCGACAGACGGGTCTTCGACGTGCGTGAGATCTCCGAGGCCGTCGGCGCTCCGCTCCTCGGGCGCGTGCCGCCCGCGTCTGGCCGGACTGCGCTCGAGGGAGATGACGCCCTCCGGCTGGCGTCGATGCTCGACCGCGCAGCTCGAGCCGCGGAAGCCCGGTCGCTGCTCCTCGCAGGCGCCGGGCCCGGCGGACAGCGGGGCCTGGCCTCGGCGGTCGTCGGAGGGCTCGCTCGCCTCGGGGTGCGCGTTCTCGTCGTCGACGCCGACCTGCGGACTCGCGGCCTGACGAGCGCCTTCCGGCTCGAAGGCCGCCCCGGCCTCGTCGATCGAATCCGCGGCGATGCGGAAGGCGGCGAGGAGACCGTGCGCGCCGGTGACGCCGGCGGCGGGCTGCGCGTCTTGCCGGCAGGCTCCCACACCGGCGACCCGGCGTCGCTCCTCGTCTCGCCTGCGGCCACGAACGTGTTGCGAGACCTCTCCGGCGGCGCGGACCTCGTTGTCGTTGCAGGCCCACCTTTTGCGGCCGCGCCGGAGTCCGTCACGCTCGCGGCCGCGGTGGATTCGGTGATCCTGACAATCCAGCTGGGAGTCGACCGTCGCACGCTCGGCGAGCTTCGGCGAGCGCTCGACGTGACTCCGGCGGGAGCTCTCGGATTCGTTCTCGTCGAACGACGGAGCGGAGGTTCGCTCGTCCGGCGCCTCCGCCGCCGTCCGTTGTCCGGCGCGCGTGGCGCCGGCCCCACCGCGCCTGCGGCGGCCGAGCTCGGCGCCCGGACGACCCCCGAAGAGGTTTCGTGCTGAGCCGTCCCGGTTCGAACGAGGCGGTCTCGCCGGCGCTCGTCGCCGTCGAGCCGCCGGCCGCGTTGCGCGACTACATCTCGGGCCTCCGGTCGAGCAGACGCGGCCGGCTCGTTCGGCGAGCGCTCGCGGCGGCGGATCTCGTCGGTCTGACGGGCGCCTTCCTTCTGGCGGCGGTTCTCTACGGCAGCCGCGCGTCTCCCACCGACTCGTTCAGCCTCGACTCGGAGCTGGTGTTGTTCTTCGTGACGCTGCCGGGCTGGCTCCTGCTCGCGAAGCTGCATGGGCTCTACGATCGCGACGAGGAGCATGCGGGCCACACGACCGTTGACGATCTGATCGGCATCGTCAAGGTCGTGACGATCGGCGCCTGGCTGCTCTTCGTCGGGAGCTGGTTGACGCGGTTTGCGAATCCGTATCCGTCGAAGCTGATTGCGTTCTGGACCTTTGCCGTCATCTTCGTCGTCCTGGCGCGCCTCGCGGCGCGCGCGGTCTGCCGTCGCCGCCCGGCATTCGTCCAGAACGCGCTCGTCCTGGGGAGCAGCGACGCGGCTCAGCTCCTCGCCCGCAAGTTCCGCAGCCGTCCGGACTACGGGGTGAATCTCGTCGGTTACGTCGACCGGAAGCCCGACGATCGACCCGTGGGGTCCGTCGACTACCTCGGCAGCGTGGCCGGTCTCCTCGAGCTCGTCGACCGCTACAACGTCGAACGCGTGGTGGTCGAGTTTCCCGATCTGCCGCGCGCGCAGATCGCGACCGTTGTCCGTGACCTGCGGCGCCGCGACGTACAGGTAGACATCGTTCCGCGGCTGTACGAGCTGATCGCGCCCGCGGCCGACATCCACACGGTCGAGGGACTGCCGCTGATCGGGCTGCCTCCGGTTCGCGCGGAGCGCACCCTGCGGGCGGTCAAGCGCACCGTGGACGTCCTCGCATCGACCGCGGCGTTGTTGCTGCTCGCACCGGTGCTCGGCTGGATCGCCCTGCGCATCAAGCTCGAGTCGCCGGGCCCCGTCTTCTACCGCCACGACCGCGTCGGCGAGGGCGGCCGGCCGTTCGCGCTGATCAAGTTCCGGACGATGTACATCGAGGATTGCGTCGGCGACGACTACGGGGGCGCTGCCGCGGCGTCCGAGTTCCTCCGTCTCCTCGAGGACCCGATTCGCAGGAGAGAGTTCGAGGAGAGCCAGAAGATCGTCGACGACCCGCGCGTCACGCGCTTCGGCCGCTTCCTCAGGCGGTTGTCGCTGGACGAGCTCCCGCAGCTGGTGAACGTCCTCCTCGGACAGATGAGCCTGGTCGGTCCCCGCCCGGTGACGCGCGCCGAGCTCGACCGGTACGAGCCGGACGCCGACACCCTGGTCACGTTCCGGCCCGGCGTCACCGGTTACTGGCAGATCAACGGGCGTTCCGACACGGCCTGGGAGGACAGGGTCCGGCTCGACCTCTCCTACATCCACGGCTGGTCGCTGAAGCTCGACTTCCTGATCCTGGGAAAGACGTTCTGGGTCCTTCTCACCGGTCGCGGCGCCTACTGAGCCGACGTCCGGCGGCGCAACATGCGGCTCGCATACATCGTCTCGGCGTACAAGCGGCCGGAGCAGCTCGGTCGCCTCGTGCGGCGCCTCCACCCGGCCGCCTCCATCGCGATCCATGTCGACGCCAAGACCTCGGAGCGCGTCTACGCGGCGATGGTTGCGGGCACCGCCGAGGTTCCGGGTGTCACCTTTCTGCCCCGGCATGTCTGCCGCTGGGGCTCGTTCGGTCACGTCCGTGCGTCGCTCAAGGGGATCGCAGACCTCGTCGAGAACAAGACCGACTACGACTACGCCATCCTCTTGACCGGACAGGACTACCCATTGACGTCGACCGACGAGCTTGCCGGCTTCTTCGAGCGTGCGGGCGGCCGCTCGTTCATGAGCCACTGGCGCCTCCCGTTTACCGCCTGGTCGGGACGCGGGGGGCTCGACCGGATCGAGAACTGGCATCTCGTCGGTCCCGCGCGGCTGCACCTGAGGGCTCCGCTCCGCCGGCGGGCGCCGGCCGGGTTGCGACCGTCCGGTGGCTCGCCGTACTGGTGCCTTGCCCGTCCGCTCGTCGAATACGTGTATCGGCTCGTGGCTTTGAGGCCGGAGATCGTCCGGTTCTTCGAGCATGTCTACATTCCGGATGAGCTGTTCTTCCAGACGATTCTCGCGAGCTCGCCGCACGCGGAGACGATCGCGAACGAGAATCTCCGCTACATCGACTGGTCGGTCGACCCGGGGCCGAAGGTCCTGACGGTCGCCGACCTCCCTGCGATCGTCGACTCCGGAAAGCTGTTCGCGCGCAAATTCGACGTGCAGGTGGACTCGAGGATTCTGGACGCCCTCGACGCCTCCTCCGACACCCGGCTGCCGGCCGTCTCGCGATGAGGGTCGCGTACGTGATCGCCGCCCATCGCGGGCTGGGCCAGCTCGAGCGCCTGATCCGCCGTCTCGACGACGACCAGACGACCATCGTCGTCCACGTCGACCGCCGCGCCGGCGAGGCCGCATACGTGGAGCTTCGGCGTCGCACCGCCGACCTCGACCGTGTGCGGTGGCTCCCCCGCCATCTCGGCTACTGGGGCGGGTTCGGCGTCGTCCGTGCGGCGCTCGAGGGCATCCGCCTCCTCGAGGCGGACGCCCTCGACTACGACTACGCCGCGTTGCTCAGCGGGCAGGACTACCCGTTGCGCTCGCCGTCCGCGATTCGCGACGCGCTGGCGGAAGCAGAGGGTCACTCGTTCATGACGGATCATCGGCTGCCCTTCGAGGGCTGGGGGCCGCGCGGCGGGTTCGACCGCGTCGAGGACTGGCATCTCGTCTCGCG
>JBOGZX010000471.1:0-1787 GCA_050697615.1 Gaiellaceae bacterium | reverse complement strand
CCGCAGGCCGAGCGCCGCGATCTGCCGCGTCTCGTCGGCCGACAGGCCGCACGGCTTCTCGCAGAGCACGGGCAGTCCGCGCTCCGCGAGCCGCGACAGGACTTCGGCGTGCAGCCGGCTGGGAACGGCGACGAGCGCTCCGTCCACGTCGGGAAGGTCGTCGAGCGTCGAACGCGGCGCGTCGACCTGTGCGGCCGCGGCGACCGACGGCTCGACGACGCACGCGATGCGAACCTCGCGCGAGGACTGAAGCGCGCGGGCATGCGCCGCGCCCATCCTTCCGGCGCCGATCAGCGCGAGCCGAAACGTCACCGGCGGACTAGCGGCACGCGCCCGCGCGGCGTAGCGGGCTCACGAGACCTCCACCGCCGTGAGCTCCTCGAGTGTCGGCATCGACTCGGAGCAGGCCATGCGTTGCGCGACGTGGGCGCCGGCGGCGTTACCGAGCCGCACGCCCTCCAGCAGGCCGAGGCCGCGCACGAGCGCGTAGCCGAGCGCCGCGGCGAACGCATCGCCTGCGCCGAGCCCGTTCACGACGTCCACCGGGATGCCGGGAACGTCGGCGATCTCACCGTCCGCGTAGAGAACGGCGCCGTGGCCGCCGCGCTTCAGAACGAGCACGGGCGCGAGGGTCAGCACGAGGTCGATGCCGCCCGCGGCCGCCACCTCCTCCGTGTTGCCGACGAGGACGTCGGCGACGGACGACGCCTCTTGCACCGCGTCGGCGTAGGCAGCGGGGTCGTCCCAGAGAGACGAGCGCCAGTCGAGGTCGAGGATCGTCGTACCTCCGTGCGCGGTCATGAGGGCCAGCGTCGTCTCGCGGCTCGGCGACTGCGCGAGTCCCGTTCCCGTCGTGTAGAGGACCGGTGCGGCGGCGATCTCGGCCGCGTCGACGTCGCCGGGCACGATGTGCCAGTCGGGCGCCGTCGGACGGCGATAGAACGTGATCGGGAAGCGGTCGGGCGGCCAGATCTCGCAAAAAGTCGGCGGGGTCGGCCAGACCGGGTCGACGGCCAGGAAGCGCGTGTCGACTCCTTCGGCGTCGAGAAAATCGCGGACGAACTCGCCGTGACCGTCGTCGCCGACGCGCGAGACGATCGCCGTGCGAACGCCGAGGCGCGCGAGGCCTGTCGCAACGTTGCCCGCGAAACCACCCACGTAACGGGTGTAGGTGCGCACTGCGCGCAGCGGTGTCTCGAGCTGGTTCGGGTAGAGGTCGATCCCGATCCGGCCGGCGACGACCGCTTCCGTCACGCGAGCGCCTCCTCGACGTACCGGCGGTTGCGCTCATCCGCGGCGCGGACGGCCGGCATGTCGTCGACGGTGACCGCGATGCGGTCCTGCTCGATCACGCCGTAGCCGTCGAGCGCGCGCACCTCGGGCAGCGCGAGAAACTCGCGGATCGGAGCGACGCCCTGTCCGAACTCGCAGAAGATACCGAGCGGCCACACGTCGTCCATGTCGACCTCGCCGCGCTGCAGCCGCGCGAGGAGCGACGCGTCGACATCCTTGAGGTGGACGTGGCGCAGCCGGGACGCATGGCGCCGCGCGAGCTCGACGGGGTCTCCGCCGCCGACCACGGTGTGCCCGGTGTCGATACACAGCCCGATGTCCGTGCGCGAGAGCATTTGCTCCGCCTCCTCGACCGACTCGACGTGGGTGGCCGCGTGCGGGTGGAGCGCGACGTCGAGGCCGCGACCCCGCACGATCTCCGCGGCGCTCTGCAGGCGCTCCGCGGCCCGCTCGACCGTGGCGGGGTCCCAGCCCGTCGCCCGGCGGCGCTGCTC
>JBOGZX010000470.1:0-10441 GCA_050697615.1 Gaiellaceae bacterium | reverse complement strand
GCGCGCGGCGGTCGCGCCACGACGACCAGCCGCCCTCGAACGAGCGCACGCGGCCGTCCGCGACCTCCACGATCCGGTCGGCGATCCGGTCGAGGAAGTAGCGGTCGTGGGAGACGAAGATCGCCGTGCCGTCGAAGCTCTCGAGCGCGCGCTCTCGCATCTCGACGGACTCGATGTCGAGGTGGTTCGTCGGCTCGTCGAGCAGCAGGCAGTTCGCGCCCTGAAGCATCAGGAGCAGCAGCTGCAGCCGAGTCCACTCGCCTCCCGAGAGCGTCTCGAGCGGACGGCGCACCTGCTCGTAGGAGAACAGGAACTTCATCAGCCTCGACACCGCCTCCCCCTCCGAGATCGGCGCGGCGGCGCGCACGCGTTGCAGCGGCGTCGCCTTCGGATCGTCGGGCCGCCGGTCCTGCTCGAGCCTGCCGAAGCGGATCGACGGACCGGCTCTGCGCTCCCCCTCCGTCGGGACGAGCTCGCCGCCGAGCACACGCAGCAGCACCGACTTGCCGGCGCCGTTCTCGCCGACGACGCCGACCCGCTCGCCGCGCAGCACCGTCAGGTCGACGCCCGACAGGATCGGAACGGCGCCGAGCTCGACGACAACGTCCGTGAGCTCGACGACGCGGTCGCCGCCGCGCGCGTGCGGTCGCAGGTCGAGCGCGATCTTCCGCCGTTCGAGCACCGGACGGTCGACCCTCTCCATCCGGTCGATCTGGCGCTGCTTGTTGCGCGCCTGCTTGATGTGCCGCTCGTCGGCGACGCGACTCGCCCAGTCCTTGAAGCGGCGGATCGCCTGCGCGAGCCGCGCGATCTCCTTCTGCTGCGTGACGTAGAGCTGCTGCTGCCGCCGCTGCTCCAGCTCGCGCGCGACCGTGTACGCCGAGTAGTTGCCCGGCCACATACGGATGCGCCCGGCCGCGAGCTCGGCGATCTCGGCGACCGTCTCGTCGAGCAGGTAGCGATCGTGCGAGACGGCGACGACCGCACCCTCGAACGACCGCATCAGCTGCTCCACGTGCTCGCGCGCCTCGATGTCGAGGTGCGCCTCGGGCTCGTCGAGCAGCAGCACGTCGGGATCGCGAAGCAGGCAGGCGGCCAGGCCGACGAGCTTCCGCTGCCCGCCCGAGAGCACCCGCGTCGGCTTCTCGAGATCGCCGGGATCGAGACCGACGGCCGCGAGCAGGGCGCGGGCGCGGCCCTCGAAGCCGGGGCCGCCGGCCGCCGTCCACCGCACGAGCACGTCCTCCTGGCGCCGCAGCAGGCGCGCGAGCCGATCCAGATCGTCGGCCGCGTCCGCGATCCGACTCTCCACGTCGGCGAGCTCCGCCTCGAGCTCGTCGAGGTCGGGACGTGCGGCCCGCACCGCCTCGAGCGCGTCGCGCTCGTCGCCCTCGAGCTGCTGCGGCAGGAACGCCGTCACGAGCCCGCGCCGCTGCACCAGGCCTCCTGCGTCCGGGCTCTCGTCGCCCGCGAGGATGCGGAGCAGCGTCGACTTGCCGCCGCCGTTCGGCCCGATCACGCCCAGGCGGGCGCCGGGCTCGACGTCGAGGTCGAGCCCGTCGAGAATCGGCCGCGAGCCGAAGCTCTTCGCGATTCCGCGTGCCTGCAGAAGCGACACGGCGCCAGGTTAGTGATGCGACCTACGGCAGCCGGAACGCGAGCTCGCCGAGACGGCGGTAGCCGGCGACGGACGGGTGGTCGCCGTCGGCGTTCGTCCACTCGGGGGCCATGCGGCCCGGGCGAGCGGAATCCTCGAGCGTGTCCTTGGAACGGCAGCAGCGGCACGTCGAGCGAGCGGATCAGCGCGTTCAGCTCGCCGATCGCGCGTTCGCTGCCCGGCCCGCCGTTGTTCCAGGGCAGCACGTCACAGACGGCGACGGCGAGCCCGAGCGCCCGGCCCCTCTCCACCAGCTCACGCAGGTTCTCGAACGCGGACCGGACGCCCCTTCCCTGCGCGACGTCGTTGATGCCGCCCTGGACGATCAGCGCGTCGACACCACGGACCGCAGCCTCGAAGCGCAGAGCGATCTCGTCGGTGCGCTCGCCCAGGACGCCGAAGTTGCGCAGGTCGAGCCCCGGATGCAGCAGCCCCGCCCAGTGCTGCCATTGTCCCTGCGGGTCGCCCGTCTGCCCGCGCGAGCTCCAGTACGGCGAGCCCTCGGTGATCGAGTCGCCGAGGCACGCAACGACGGTCGCCACCCCAACCTTGTAACAGACTGTTACTTGGACGGGGAGACCGGTGGCCGCTCACGCCCGGAACGCAGCTTGTAACAGACTGTTACTTGGTTCGGCTGGGCTCTGAAAGCGCTAGAAGAAGAACTGTCGCCAGGCGGTCCACCAGTCGTCGGCCCGCGAGGCGATCTGGCGGGAATCGGTGATCTCGACCCCGGGGCGATACCGGTACTTCTCAACGTGATCGGACGTGTTGAAGTCGACGAGGATCTCGCACGGCGAGCCGGGATCGTACGGAGCGACGGCGGTCGGGTCGGCGAGCGCGGCGCGCGCACGCTCCTCGATCAGGTCACGCGCCTTTGACGCCGGCAGCTGGCGGGCACTGAAGCGGCCGAGGCCCTTCTTCACGGCGGCCGTCGTCAGCCCCTCGCCGAGGAGCGCCCGGCCCTCGCGGCAGGAAGCCTCGTCTCCGGTGACGAGCACCACCGGACAGCCCCACGTGCCACAGAGCGCGGCGTTGATGCCGGTCTCGCCCACCTCCACGCCGTTGAAGCGGAGGCGCCACCACGACGAGCCGCTGACCGTGTGCGCGAGCACGCCGTCGCGTGTGCCGGCCATCGCATGCATGCCGACGAAGAGCGCGGCGTCGACGCCCTCCTTCAGATACTCGACGTACTCCGTCCACTCGTTCTGCACCACGTACTCGCACGCGAGGTCGAGCTCGTCGGGAATCAGCGAGTTGAACGTCCAGCCCTCGCCGGCGCCGTGGCAGTCCATCACGACGATCTCCGTCGCGCCGGCCGCCTTCGCCCCACGCACGGCCGCGTTGATCTCGCCGGTGTACAGGCGCCTCCCTTCCTCGTACATCGCGTGGCCGCCCGTCACCTGCTCCCACTTGACGATGCCCGCCACGCCCTCCATGTCGCTGACGATGAAAACCTTCAAGAGACCGAGCCTACGGCTTCTCCGAGCGAGTTCCGAATCTCGACGGTGCGAAACGCGTCGACCCCGAGCACCGCGCCGAGCACCGGGCGAAGCGCACGCTGCGAGCCGTCGGCCACCTTGAACGTCCAGCCGGGCCCGTCCGGTGCGAGCGCGCAGAAGACGCCCTCGGCCCCGCGCTTCGCGATCCACCCGGGCCGCGCGCGCATCAGGTCGGTGTCGTCGGCGCCCTCTCCGCCGACGAGCTCGGGGCGGGCTCGCATCGCGGCCGCGATCCTCGGCGGCGTCCGTGCGAACAGCTCTGCCATCCGCGACAGCGGCATCGCGAAGGTCGGGACGCCGCAGCCGTCGACCGCCGTCTCCGCCGGTCCCACGAGCTCGGCGACGCGCAGTTGCAACGGGTGGGCGGGGGTGCGGTAGGGGTGGAGTGGCCAGTTGTGCGCGCGGCAGGCGGCGAGCATGCCGGCGTGCTTTCCGGAGCAGTTGTGGCCGAGCTTTCCGTCCGGCCGGCCGGCCTGCACGCCGTTCTCGAGGTCGTCGACGGTGGCATCCGCACGCGCGAGCAGCTTCAGCACGGCCTCGAGCTGTGCAGGCTCGGCCTGATGTGACCCGCACGCAACGGCGATCTCGTCGTCGCCGAGCTCGTCGTAGCCCTCGACGAGCGGGACCGCCTGGATCGGCTTCAACGACGAGCGCAGGAAGCAGCGGAGATCCTCGCCGGCCGCGGTACCGTCGGTGGAGCGCACGTGCACGTGGTGAACCGCCTCGACGACGCCCCCGCGCTGCACGGTTACCCTGATCGCCTCCAACGCGAGGAGCCTACGTTGCCGGAGTTACCGGAGGTCGAAGCCTGGCGTCGTCAGCTCGACCCACTCGTCAAGAAGCATCCGATCGAGAAGGCCGGACCCGCGCACGTCGCGACGCTGAAGACGATCGAGCCGCGGCTGTCGCTGCTGGAGGGCGAGGGGCTCCGCGGCGTCGAGCGGCGCGGCAAGCGCTTCCTCCTCCCGACCGACGGCGGCGAGCTCGTGCTGATGGTGCACCTGATGAGCGCGGGCCGGCTGAAGTACGTCCCGGCCGGCGGCAAGGGCGCGAAGACGCCGATGTTCAGGCTCCGCTTCACCGACGGCGGCGAGCTGCAACTCACGGAGGCGGGGTCGAAGAAGCGCGCGGGGGTGTGGCTGCTGCCCCCGGACGGGCTGCGCGCCGAGCTCGCGCATCTCGGGCCGGAGGCGGACACGCTCACGGCGGAGGACGTCGGGCGGATCCTGGCGTCGGAATCGCGGCGGCTGCACTCGCTGCTCCGCGACCAGCACCTGATCGCCGGCATCGGCCGAGCATGGGCGAACGAGATCCTCTGGTCCGCGAGGCTGTCGCCCTACGCGCTCTCGACGCAGGTGGACGCGGCAGGAGTGGAGCGCCTGGCCGCCGCGATCCGTGAGGAGCTCGCGCGCGGCCTCGAGCTTCGGCTGAAGGGGGCGAGCGACGCGGGCACCTACCGCGTGCACCGCCGGCTTGGCGAGCCGTGCGCGCGCTGCGGCACGTCCCTCGCCCGCGTCGACTTCGAGGAGCACACGATCTTCTACTGCCCTGCATGCCAGACCGAAGGCCGCGTCTTGAAGGACCGCCGGCTGTCGAGACTCCTGAAGTAAGCGTTGCGGCGCTTCTCGCGGCGCACCCCCTGAACGTGGTTCCGAACCACGTTCGAGGGGTGCCGGCCAGGGGCTCAAACCCTGATGGATGCACGGGTAGGAACATGGTGCGCGAGTCGCGAATCCCGGACTTCGTCACAGTTCTGAACGTGGTTCGGAACCACGTTCGGGGTTCGCCGCGGCAATCGAGCCGTCAGACCCACCGGCTAGCGTTGCTCGCCGTGATCAGGACACAGCCACGGGGAGGCGGCTGGCTCGAGGTCGTCTGCGGCCCGATGTTCAGCGGCAAGAGCGAGGAGCTGATCCGCCGGCTGCGGCGCGCCGAGATCGCGGGACAGCGCGCGCTGATCGTGAAGCCGCTGATCGACGACCGCTACGACGTCGGGCACGTCGTCTCGCACGCCGGCGCGAAGATGCGCGCTGTCACCGCCGAGACCCCGGACGAGGTCCGGCGCCTCGCGCACGGATACGACGCCGTCGGGATCGACGAGGTGCAGTTCTTCGACGACGGCATCGTCGACGCGATCGACTCGCTCGTCCACGGCGGCGCCCGCGTCGTCGCCGGCGGCCTCGCGCAGGACTTCCGCGGCCGCCCGTTCGGGGCGATGCCCACGCTGCTCTGCGTCGCCGAGTTCGTCGACAAGCTGGAGGCCGTCTGCCATCGCTGCGGCGGCGCGGCGACCATGACGCAGCGGCTCGTCGACGGCGAGCCCGCGCCGTTCGGCGGCGAGACGATCCAGGTCGGCGCGCTCGACTCCTACGAGGCACGCTGCCGCGCGTGCTTCCGGCCGGGAGACGACGCGGCGGATCTCGCCGGCGCGCGAGTAGCATCGCCGTATGGCCACGGCCGCTGAGTCGCTCACCCTCCCCTTCAGCTGGTACGGCGACGAGGAGCTGCTCCGCCGCGAGCGCGCCCTGATCTTCGCGCGCTGCTGGCAGTACGGCGGGCGGGCCGAACAGGTTGCCGAGCCGGGCTCGTTCCTGGCCACCGACGCCGGCGGCGTGCCGGTCCTCGTCACCCGCGGCAGGGACGGAGAGCTGCGCGCGTTCGTCAACGTCTGCCGTCACCGCGGCGCGGTGCTGATGGACGGCTGCGGCCGCCGCGAGACGCTGCAGTGTCACTACCACGCGTGGACCTACGACCTCGACGGCTCGCTCCGGAACGCGCCGCGCTCCGACCGGGAGCCCGACTTCGACCGGGACGACTGGTCACTGCTGCCGGCGAGCGTCGACACCTGGGGGCCGTTCCTCTTCGTCAACCCGGCCGCCGACGCCGTCCCGCTCGGCGAGCACCTCGGCGACCTGCCGGCGATCGTGGCGCGCGACCTCGACCTCGACACGATCGTCTTCCACTCGCGCGTCGAGTTCGGCGCGCGGGCGAACTGGAAGATCGTCGTCGAGAACTTCCTCGAGTGCTACCACTGCCCCACCGCCCACCCCCGCTTCAGCGCCGAGGTCGACGTGCACCCCGACCGCTACAAGCTCGAGGCGCACCCGACGTTCTCGGCGCAGTTCGCGCAGGCGAAGAAGACGGGCGAGCGCGGCCAGTTCCATCTGCTCTACCCGAACACGAGCATCAACATCTTTCCGGGCCTGTCGAACCTCTCGATCGGCCCGGTGGTGCCGGACGGCACGAGCCGCAGCCGGCGCTACCTCGACTACTTCTTCGCCCCCGGCCTCGACGAGGACTGGATTCGCGACTTCTTCGCGTTCGACAACCAGGTCGGGGCGGAGGACGCCGTGCTGGTCGAGTCGGTCCACCGGGGCATGGCGTCGGGCATGGTCGAGCGCGGCCGGCTGCTGCTCGCGTCGGAGCCGCTCCTCGCCGCATTCCAGGGCTGGGTGGGCAATCGACTCGACGCGCAATAGAATCGTCTCCACCCCCCGGCTCAAACCCATAGGAGGAACCCCTGTGAAGCGTCTCATCGCTCTCGTCGCAGCCGCGGCGCTCGCGGCCACGCTCGCCGCCGTCGCGGGCGCGCGCACGAGCGGCTCGGCCCCGACCATGAAGCCCGGCGACCTGGTCGTCGGCTTCGGCGATCCCGCGGTCAACTTCGCCAACGGCAAGATCCGCGGCTCGAACTACCTGAACCCGAAGGGCTACGAGGTCGACCTCGCGAAGGCGGTGGCAAAGGGTCTCGGTCTGAAGCCCGAGTTCGTCTACACGCCGTGGGCGAAGCTGTTCGGCGCCGGCCACAAGTCGTTCGACATCTCGTTCCAGGAGGCGACGATCACCGCGCAGCGCAAGCGGACGGTCGACTTCACCCGGTCCTACTTCGACGCGAATCAGGGCGTCCTGCTGTCGAAGAAGGCGAAGACGCCGCACTCGCTCGCCGACCTGCGCAAGCTGCAGACGTGCGCGCAGACGGACACGACCGGCCTCGACTACATCCAGCAGAAGCTGCGCCCGACGAAGGCGCCGCTGATCTACCAGGCGACGTCCGCCGCGTTCGTCGCGGTGCGCGTCGGCCGCTGCGACGCGCTCGTCCTCGACACGCCGATCGTGGCGTCGGAGAAGAAGGCTCGCCCGAACGCGTACGGCAAGGTCGCGGGCCAGATCATCACGCACGAGCAGTACGGCGCCGTCCTGCAGAAGCACTCGAAGCTGACGCCGCTGGTGAACGCGCAGATCTCGAAGCTCTGGAAGAACGGCACGATCGCCAAGCTCCAGAAGAAGTGGTTCAACATCGACTTCTCGAAGATCCCGAACCTGAAGTAGAAGGCCCCGCTCGTGCATCAGGTCGTCAACACCTTCCTGTCGCCGCACGACTTCCGGGTCGCGCTCCCGAACGTGTGGGCAGGATTCCAGGTGAACCTGAAGCTGATGGTGGTCGCGGAGGCGCTGGTGCTCGTCCTCGCCCTCGCGGTCGCCATCGTTCGTGGGTTACCGGGGCGCGGAGCGAAACCGCTCCGCGCCCTGATGATCGTCTACACCGACTTCTTCCGTGGCACGCCGCTGATCCTCGTCGCGTTCGTCGTCGGCTTCGGCCTGCCGGCGCTGAACGTGAATGCGATCAGCGGTCGTTCGAACTTCACCTACGGCGTGATCGCGCTGACGCTCGTCTACACGGCGTACGTGACGGAGGTGTACCGCGCCGGGATCGAGTCGGTGCACCCGTCGCAGCGCATGGCGGCGCGGTCGCTCGGCCTGTCCTATGCGCAGGCGATGCGGCACGTCGTCGTCCCGCAGGCGGTGCGGAGGGTGGTCCCGCCGCTCCTCAACGACTTCATCGGCCTGCAGAAGGACACCGCGCTCGTCTCGGTGATCGGCGTCGCGGAGGCGGCCCTGCAGTCGCAGGGCTACTCGCAGACCTACGCCAACTTCACGTCGTACACAGTCGCCGCCGTGTTCTTCGTCCTCTTGACCATCCCGCTCGCCCGCTTCACCGACCACCTGATCCTGGTCCGCGAGCGACGCGAGCGCGCCACCGCCGTTTGAGCGCGAACGGGCACCGGAGCTTCGTCGACGTCCGGAACGTCTCGAAGCGGTTCGACGACCTGGAGGTGCTGAAACACGTGTCGCTCGACGTGGCCGAGCATCACGTCGTGTGCCTGATCGGCGCGTCCGGCTCGGGCAAGTCGACGCTCCTGCGCTGCATCAACCTGCTCGAACGGGTCGACGAGGGCTCGATCGTCGTCGACGGCCAGGAGCTGACGAACGGCAAGGTCGACGTGAACGCGCTCCGGCAGAAGATCGGGATCGTCTTCCAGGCCTACAACCTGTTCCCGCACATGACCGTGCTCGACAACGTGACGCTCGGTCCGCGCAAGGTCCGCGGCGCCCGCGCGCGCGAGGCGCGCAACACCGCCCTCGAGCTGCTGACGCGGATCGGCCTGGCCGAGAAGGCCGACGAGTTCCCCGACCGGCTGTCGGGCGGCCAGCAGCAGCGCGTGGCGATCGTCCGCGCGCTCGCGATGGAGCCGAAGCTGATGCTGCTCGACGAGATCACGAGCGCACTCGACCCGCAGCTCGTGTCCGAGGTGCTGAACCTCGTCCGCGAGCTCGCCGCGACGGGCATGACCATGGTGATCGCGACCCACGAGATGTCGTTCGCGAAGGAGGTCGCCGACAAGGTGTGCTTCCTCGACGCCGGCGTGATCTGCGAGGAAGGGGTGCCGGGCGAGATCTTCACGGCGCCGCGCGAGCCCCGCACGCGCGAGTTCCTGGGGCGCATCATCGAGGCGGGCCGGCTGTGAGGCGGCTGATCCCCCATTCGAAGGCGCCGCTCGGGCTCGCGGGCTTCCTCGCGCTGCCGATCTTCTTCGCGTCGCTCCTCGCCGTCACGCTCGCGATCGAGAAGGCCCGGGTCGTGGAGTGGAAGCGCGGCGATCACCTCGCGCGCGTCTGGCACCAGCCCACCAACTCGACCGAGGCGAAGATCTGGCTGCTCGCGCTCGTACCGCCGCTCCTGCTGGTGCTCGTCGGCTGGATCGCCGCGCACTTCCCGTACGGGCTCTACGTCACGTGCGTGGCCGCATGCGTCGACGCGCTCGCGCTGACCATTCGGCTGCACCGCTGGCAGGTGCACCACACGGCCCGCTTCGCCTACGGCGAGGACCTGATCGCCGACCAGACGACGTCGAGCTCGCTGCTGCGCGGCGAGTGGGAGCACGACGCTGCGCAGACCGTCCGCAGCCTCGTCCACTACACGATCGGGCTCTCGCTGGCCGCCGTGGTGATCGCGGTGTTCCTGCGCGTGCGCCGCGGCCGCACGGCCCCCGTCCCTGCGGGCTCAGAGCTGCAGCAGACCGGTGGTGCCCCCACGACGACCGGCGTCTGAGCGGGAAGCACCGCTACAGGCGCACGCGCAGGGTGTCGCCGTCGAGCGAGATGGACCCGCCCAGCTCCTCGACGACCGCCCGCGCGACGATCGAGCCGAGGTCGCGGAGCTCCTCGCCGAGGAGGACCGGCCCCGCCTCCGCGGTAACCGGCGACAGGTCGAGCACGCGCCCCTGCACCTTCCACGCCACCTGCGCGGCGGGGCCGAAGCGCACGGCCGCGATCGCCAGCGACTCGAGCGCGCGCGCCACGGCGTCCACCTCGGTCTCGATCGTCTCGCCCTCGCCGTCCGCGTCGATCCGAGCGTCCTCCGACAGGGCGAGCGCGAGCGTGTCGGCCTCGCGCATGCCCGGCTCCCAGCGGCCCGCCCGGATGCGCGCGGCGGTGCCGAGCTCGTCGAGCAGCGACGTCATCTGCAACGACGCCTCCTCGATCATCCCGAGGAACCGCGCCGAGCGTTCGTCCAGCTCCCCCACGCGCGCGAGCGTGCGCGCGAACCCGTAGATCGTCGCGAGCGGCGTTCGCAGGTCGTGACAGGCGAGCGAGACCACACGCGGGAAGCGATCGTCGGCGGCCATGGCGCTACCGTTGTACCCGATGGCGAACACCGACACCGGTCTTGCCGGCGACCTGCAGGCGTCCCTGCCGGAGATAGCGATCGGGCTGACGCGCGCCGGAGTGACCGGCGTGCAGAAGGCGATCCGCATCCGGCACGACGGCCACGAGAAGACGTTCTCGGCCGAGATCTCCTGCACGGTCGATCTCGATCCCGCGCAGAAGGGCGTGCACATGTCGCGCTTCCAGGAGCTGTTCGAGGAGGCGATCGAAGGCGTCGTCGAGGATGAGGCGTTCCTCGTGGAGGATCTCGCCGAGCACGTCGCGCGCCGCATCGTGG
>JBOGZX010000469.1:0-1652 GCA_050697615.1 Gaiellaceae bacterium | reverse complement strand
CGCTCGCGGAGCCCGGCTCCGCCGGGCGGGAGCGAACGGCGGCGAAGGGCGTGAGCGCAACGGCGGGCACCAGGCCGGAGTGGGCGGAGGTGATCTCCGAGCATGCGGTCGAGGACGCGACGGCGCGCAAGCTCGTCAACCAGCTGCTGGCGCTCGAGGTCGCGTCGCTCGCGTTCTGCCGGCTGCTCGAGCGCTGGGCGCGCGGCGAGGCCGTCCCCGGCACGCCCGGTCGCCGGCAGGCGGCGCTGCGCCGGGCGGCCGACCGAGTCGAGACCGCTCTCGCGGGACTGGAGCGGCCGCTCGGCCGCTACCTGCTCGAGCTGGAGGCGGACTCGGCGGAGGGGCGTTCGTGGTTCGGCGAGCCCGGCAGGGCGGAGCTCGTCGACTGGGAGCCCGTGCTCGACCGGGCGGGCGTGAAGGTCGGTCCGCACCGGGTGGCGGCCGTCTACCTGGAGCTCGCGGTGCTCGTGCGGGCCCTGGAAGGCCTGTCGTCGCAGGCGCGGTGGCAATCCTCCGTCGACCGAGGCTCGCTCTGGGCGGGCCTGTTCGACCTGCGTGAGAACCTGCTCGGCCGCGCGCTCGACGATCTTCGCGCGATCGCCGCGTAAGGCGGCCGCGCGCGCCGTGACGGCCACGCCGATCATCCTCGACTGCGACCCGGGCCACGACGACGCAATCGCGCTGCTGCTCGCTCTCGCGTCTCCCGAGGTCGAGCTCGTAGGCGTGACGACCGTCTCCGGAAACCAGACGCTCGACAAGACGACGGCCAACGCGCTCCGGGTGCTCGAGCTCGCGGGCCGCACCGACGTCCCCGTGCACGCGGGAGCGGACCGGCCGTTCGTGCGCGCGCGCGACGTCGCCGCGCACGTCCACGGCGAGTCCGGACTGGACGGGCCCGATCTTCCGCAGCCCTCGACGCAGGTGGGCGACGCGCACGCCGTCGACTTCATCGCCGAGCAGATCCGTGCCCGGGGGGGCGACCTCACGCTCGTGCCGACCGGCCCGCTCACGAACATCGGCCTGCTCTGTGCGCTCCATCCCGACGCACGCCCGGAACGGGTCGTCCTGATGGGCGGCTCGATCGGCGAGGGAAACCGCACGCCGGCGGCGGAGTTCAACATCTGGGCGGATCCCGAGGCTGCGCAACGCGTCTTCGCGGCCGGGTTCGACACGACGATGGTCGGGCTCGACGTGACCCACGGCGCCCTCATCACCGACGCCCACACCGAAAGGCTCCGTTCCGCCGGCAGGGTCGGCGCCGTGGTCGCGGAGCTGATGGACTTCTACGCGCGCTTCCACAGAGCGCGCTACCCGGAGCTCGACGGCTCGCCGATGCACGATCCCGTCTGCGTCGCCCATCTGGTCGACCCCACGCTGATGGAGGTGGCCGACGCGTTCGTCGAGGTCGACTGCAGCGCGGGGCCGAGCAGGGGGCGCACGAACGTCGACCGGCGCGGCCGCGAGCACTTCGGCGCCCCGAACGCGAAGGTCGGGGTCGCGATCGACGGCAACGCGTTCGCCGAGCTGGTCATCGACCGCATCGGCTCGCTCGACCGGCGTAGGCTCGACGGAGCCGGCCAAGAAGCGAAGGCGCCGGCTCCGCCGGCGCCGGAGCGGGGATGATCGTCTTCGCCGCGATCGCGCCGCACGGG
>JBOGZX010000468.1:0-7931 GCA_050697615.1 Gaiellaceae bacterium | reverse complement strand
CGCGCATATGAGTCGCGACACAGACGTCGACGACAGCCGGTGCGCTCCCCCCGCCGAACCCGAACCCGCAAACAGCGGGTCCGCTTACCCCTGCCAGGTTGACACACCGCACTCCATATGAGCGTTCGGCACTGACGCCTGAGGGCGGTAGCGTGAGGGCGTGAAGTACGTTTGGCTCGCGATCATCGGACTCAGCCTCGTTCCGGTCGCGGTGGCCGCCTTCCTGGCGAACCCTCTGGTGTTCATGGTGCTCGGCGCCGAGGCCTGGCGCCTTCGCGTAACACGGCTATACCCCTACCGTTGGTGGTTCGGTTTCTCGATTCTGGTCTGCGGGTTCGCCACCGCTGTTTTCAGCATCCGTTACGGGTAGGGCACGTTCGCCGGAGGAAGTGGACTGCGCCAACGTTCCGCAATGACGCCTGGCCGTAGAGCCTGGGTCCGCGATGAGGTTCAGTCGCTGACACAGTCTCATTACGTGCAAGCCATCCACGGAAGGAGTCCTGATGAGTACAGACCCGGTTCGGCGAGCCAACCTCGCAGCGATCGAGTGCGACCGGCGCCCAGAGCTGCCGGAGGGTTTCCGGCGTACCAGCACCCGCGTTGGGGCGGCGCTCGGGGCAGCCAGGACAGGACTGAGCGTCTACGAACTGCCACCCGGCCAAGCCGTCAGCCCCTATCACTTCGAAGAGCCGGAAGAGGAGTGGCTCGTGGTGGTCTCTGGAACGCCGACCCTGCGGCATCCCGGCGGCGAAGAGCAACTCGAACCGTGGGATGTCGTGTTCTTCCCTTCTGGGCCCGATGGAGCACACCTTGTGCGCAACGACGGCGAGTCAACGGCCCGCGTCGCGATGTTCTCGTCAGGTGGAGCGGCTGTTGGTGCGGTCGTCTATCCGGACAGCGATCTGGTCTGGACGTGGACGGCCGACGACGCAGTAGACATCATCGTCAAACGGAGCAGCGCCGTGGAAGACATAGCGCCGTGGACGACTGGCACGAACAAACCCGAATAGGTAATAGCGCCGCGGCCAGCCGCGGCCCGACGACGCCGGCGGGCAGGCCGGACAGCAGGGCTTGGGCGGCTGAAGTGCGCTGAAGAGAGCAGAAGCCAGCGCCGCGCAGCCTCATAGCTCGACTGCGCCAGTGTCCGGGCGCCTGAACTCAGTCGTGGATCGCGCGCGCCACGAGCTCTCCGTACGGGTCGACTCGGTACGCGCGGTAGACGACGCCCGCGGGGTCGAGGGCATCCGAGAGTCGTCGGGCGCTAGGCGGATGAGTCACCATGCGGCGCGCATCTTCAGGATCGAACCATCCGACTTCGGGAATCTCCCCCTCGCGCGGCGTGGGCGTGCCGTCGACATAGGAGCAGGCAAAGAGATGCAAGACCATCGGGGGCGGCGAGAGCTTGGCGTAGACGCCCACGAGCCTTTCGACGGAGGCGCGGCAGCTCGTCTCCTCCTCGATCTCCCGCTGCAGTGCACCGACGAGATCTTCTCCGCGTTCAACCTGGCCGCCTGGCATCTCCCATCCACGGGCATCGACCCGTACGAGAAGCACGCGGCCGCTGTGGTCGCGGACACAACCAACCACCGCAACGACGTGCACGGGTTGCTCAGACACGACTGCCAGACGCTAGCCGGCATGGCACTTGAGGCGTCAAGACCTCGAGCAACACCTATTCTGGCGAGGCTGCGAGGTCGTTCGCGAAGGCGCGGCACACGATCTGGGCAAACGCACCTGTCGATCGTCGCGCCTCGGTGCCACGACACTGTGAGATCCCATTGGGGGACGTGTCGCGCACGCTGGGCGGGGAAAATCGCCCGAGGCTAGGGCGAGCGGAGGACGTAGGCGGCGGGCTCCAGCTTCCCGAGCAGGAGGTAGGCGAGCCAGTGAAGCGAGGCTTCCCACAAGTCGTACTTGTCTCTGCCGAATCGTTGGATCACCTCTTCACGACGTCGGCGGAGCCGCGCGAGTCGCAGCAGGCCCTCTGATCCCGGTTGCGTACGTTCCTCGTCGTATTCCCGGAACTCCGTTCCGATCTCTTCGAGTCGCTCGACACGGAGGCCCGCCTGCTTGAAGACTTCTTCGGCCCACGCACGTTCGAGGTTCTGCGGCACGATGCCCAAGGGCTGATTCACCGAAGCAGCTTCGCGGGGTTCAAGACGCGGCGTCGCGAACACCGTGTAGACGACCGCAGCGCCGCCCGGCTTCAGCACGCGTGCAACTTCGGACAGGCCCGCGTGCAGGTCGGCAACGACCTCGAGCACGTCGCGGCACCAGACGACATCGACGCTGCTTTCGGGCTCGTCCGTCTGTTCCATCACACCGCGCCGGACCTCGATCCTCTGATCGAGATCCGCAGCGGTGACGGCCGCCCGCGCGCGGTCGATGTTCCGCTCGACAGGGTCGATGCCGACGCCGGTGCATCCCGACCGCATGACAAGGGGGATCAGGTGCCGCGCGTCGCGACAGCCGACGTCGAGGAGTCTGCTCTCGGGTGCCAGTAGAGGAAGAGCGAGATCCAAGAGGAAGTCGGGTGGCCGCGGCGCGAGGCTCTCACCGAGCAGCGCGCGAAGTTGCACGTCCTCGTCTCCGTAGACGAACTTCATCTGGGCGATCTGCTGCGAGTTCTCCATCTCAGGCGATCTTGACCGAGAGGCGGCCGAGGAAGAAGGGCCTCGCGCGCGCCGGATGCGCCAGCGAGTTTCGGTAGAGCCGGGTCCAGCGAAGACGCTTTTGCCCGGCCGACGGAGGTTTTCAACTCCTTTCTTCGGCCTGGACCGCGTCGAGGAATGCCAGCACGCGTTCGATCAGCAACGCGGCCGCGGCGGCATCGTAGGCCGGAAGCGACGAGTCGGCGAAGAGGTGTTCTTCGCCCGGGTAGAGGAACAGTTCGGCGCGGTCGCTCGACCGGACGAGCGCCTGCGCGGCATCCAGGTCTTCGGCGAAGAAGGGGTCGGCTTCTTTGCCGTGTACCTGCGCCGGGACTCCCCAAGGCCATGCTTCCCCGAACTCCGAGACCGGGAGGCACGAGTAGACGAGCAAGGCGCCGCGAGCGCCGGGGCGGGTCTGGGCGAGCTGCTGGGCGACCATGACTCCGAACGAGAAGCCCGCGTAGACGACGTCGGGGTCGATCGGCTCGGCGGCGGCGACGCCACGCTCGGCCAGCACGCCGAACCCCACGTCGCGCGCGAAGGCCATGCCCTCCTCGAGGCTGTCGAACGTGCGTCCGTCGAACAGGTCGGGTGTATGCACGGTGTGCGCCGCCTGCCGCAGCTCGTCGGCGAACGAGCGGACGCCCTCGGTCAGTCCCTGGACGTGGTGGTACAGCACAACCTCGGTCATGGGGCCTCCTCCTCCCTATTGATCCAATAAGTTGGAACGTTCGGCGATGTTAGTCTATTCGAGCCATGGCCGGCAACTCCCCACCGCCGGACTACGACCTCGTCGACCGAATCGCGCTCACCGAGCCTACCCAGGTGAAGGCGATCAGCCATCCCCTCCGCACCACGATCCTGGGCCTGCTCCATGAGCGAGCGGCCACGGTGAACGAGCTTGCGGTGGCGCTCGAGCGGCCGAAGAGCACGGTTGCCCACCACGTCAAGGTGCTCGCCCAGGCCGGACTCGTTCAGGTGGTCAGGACCCGCCGGGTGCGGGCGATCTAGGAGCGCTTCTACGGCCGAACGGCAAGAATGTTCTACGTCGGCGTCGAGCGCAGCGCGGCCGGCGAGGAGCTGCCTCGGGACTTCAACGACTTCGACGTCGCCGCACACGAGTCGTCGGCGGCCTACCGTGACGGGAAGCTCTGGGGCTTCATCCGCCACGCCCGCATCTCGGAGGCACAGGTCTCGGACTTCTGGGAGCGGATGGCGGAGCTCGTCGCGGAGTTCGACGAGCTTCCGCGCTCGGGTAAGACGGTGTACGGCTTCGCCGTCGGCGTCTACCCGACCGACCAGCCGAAACTCCCGAGCCGCGACGAGTAGGACGGAGGCCGACCGTCTCGCCGGTGCCTGATCGAGACTTGCTCGACCGGTTGCGCGCGAACGTCCTTAGGCCCGGTTTCGCTCCCAGACGAGCCGCAGACCTTGCAGCGTCAGCTCGGGATCGACCACGGTGATCGTCGCCGAATGCGGCGCGATCAGGTCGACGAGACCGCCGGTCGCAACGACCGGTGGGTTGTCGGCCCCGAGCTCGGCGACGATGCGAGAGACGATCGCGTCGACCTGGCCTGCGAAGCCGTAGACGAGGCCCGACTGCAACGCCGCGGTGGTCGTCTGGCTGATCACGTGTTCCGGCGCCGCGAACGGCACCTTCGGCAGGCGTGCCGCCCGCGCGAACAACGCGTCCATCGACACCTCGATCCCGGGCGCCAGCACGCCGCCCGCGAACTCGCCAGCGGCCGACACGACGTCGAAGTTGGTGGACGTGCCGAAGTCCACCACGACCGCCGGCACGCCGTGCCGGTCGCGCACGGCGACCGCGTTCGCGATCCGGTCCGGCCCCACCTCGCGTGGATCGTCGTAGCGGATCGGAACGCCCGTCGACACCCCGGGGCCGAGCACGAGCAGCTCCGTGCCCGCCCAGCGGTCGGCGAACGACTGGTACTCCCGCACGAGCTGCGGCACCGACGAGCAGAGCACGATCCCCGCGAGTTCCTCGAGCTCGACGAACGCCCGCAGCATGACCGCGAGCTCGTCGCCGGTGTGCGTCCGGTCGGTGCCGACCCGGAACTGCTCGGTCAGCCGCCCGTCTGCGAACAGGCCGAAGACGGTCTGCGTGTTGCCGCAGTCGATCGCCAGGAGCACGACGCGAGCCTAATCGACGATCATGGAACAGGGATCTGCCGCGGGGGACGGCCCGGTGGCCGGGCCCGGCGAGCGGGCGTCCGGGGAGGCGCTACAGGTCTTCGATCTCGGATCTGCCCTCACCGATGCGCTTGGCGAGCGCCTCGGCGGTCAGCACCGGCTCGTCGCCCTCGCCTCGCAGCTCCTCGATCGTCACGTCGCTCGAGGTGTACACCTCGGCGCGCGGGATCATCCGCGTCGGGCGGTTCTTGTCCCACACCCAGACGTCCTCCATCTTGACGTGGAAGAACGGGTAGCTCGGCTGCGGCACGTACTGCAGGTCCAGCTTGTTGCAGAGGTAGGTCGCGTCCTGCGTGAGGACGCAGTAGCGGAAGAGGTTGAAGACCGCGCTGTACTCCTTCTTCAGGAGCAGCTCGGCCTCGGCCTCGAACTCGTCCAACTCGTCGAGGTGGCTCACGGACGCCCCCCACCGGCCGACACCGCTGCGGGCACGGGGAACCACCGGGCTCCGGAGTTCGAAAGACGGCGGTTCACGCTGAGGATTGTAGCTCCGCGAGGGCTTCCGAAACTGTGACGGATCCCGGAATCTTTCGTGACGGAACGAGCTCGGCGAGCGGCTCCAGCACGAACAGGCGCTCGTGGAGCCGCGGGTGCGGGACGGTCAGGCCCGGCTCCGCCACGATCTCGTCGCCGAAGAGCAGCAGGTCGAGGTCGATCGTCCGCGGGCCCCACCGCTCGCCGCTCCGGACGCGCCCGAGGCGCCGCTCGACCTCGAGCAGGCGGTCGAGCAGCTCACGCGGAGCGAGGTCGGTCTCGAGCTCGGCGACGGCGTTCAGGAAGGGCGGCTGGTCCTCGACGCCCCACGGCTCGGTCTCGCGGATCGTCGACAGCCGCGTCGCGCCGATCAGGCTCGCCGCCTCGGGAATCGAGCGTTCGCGATCGCCGAGGTTCGCGCCGATCCCGACGTACGCCGTGGTCAAGGACGCACGACGGTGACGGCGCTCCACTCGACCGTCAGGCCGGCCGGACGGACCTGCGGCTTCCGCACCCGCACCCGTACCGACTCCGGCGCGAAGCGGTCCATGATCATGTCCGCCACCGCCGTCGCGAGCGCCTCGAGCAGATCGAAGCGCTGCTTGTTCAGCTCGCGGATCGCGTGCGCCACCTGGGTGTAGTCGACGGCCTCGGCGAGCACGTCGTTCGCCCCGCGTTCACCGACCTCGAGCTCGACGTCGTAGAGGAACGGCTGGCCCAGGTTCTTCTCCTCCTCCTCGACGCCGTGATAGCCGAAGAGGTGCAGCCCCTGCAGCTCGACCTTCATGTCCCCGCCACGGCGCGTGCGGCGGCGAGCGCCTCGACGTGCTCGCGCACGTCGTGGACGCGCAGAATCGAGGCGCCGCGCTCGAACGCGGACACGGCAACGCCGACCGACGCCGACGCCGAGCCCGGCCCGGCGACACCGGCCAGCCTGCCGAGCGAGCTCTTGCGGGAGAACCCGACGAGCAGCGGCCGGCCGATCGCCGCCAGCTCCGGCAGCCGCCGCACCAGCTCGAAGTTGTGGGCGGCCGTCTTGCCGAAGCCGATCCCGGGATCCAGGCAGACGAGCTCCTCGCGGATTCCCTGCGAGCAGGCGAAGGCAAGGCGCTCCTCGAGGAACCGCTTCACGTCCGACACGACGTCGTCGTAGCGCGGATCGACCTGCATCGTTCGCGGCTCGCCCTGCATGTGCATGAGGCAGAGATAGCAGCCGGCGCCGGCGACGACGTCGGCGAGCGCGGGGTCGCCGCGCAGCGCCGTGACGTCGTTGACGAGCTCGACGCCGAGGTCGAGTGCGCGGCGCGCGACGCCGGCCTTCGACGTGTCGATCGAGACCGGCCCCCCCTGGAGACCGGCGACCACCGGCTCGACCCGGCGCAACTCCTCCTGTTCGTCGACGCCCTGCGAGCCGGGACGGGTCGATTCGCCGCCCACGTCGACGATCGCCGCGCCCGCCTCCAGCATTCCCCTGGCCGTCGTGACCGCCGCGTCGGGACGCAGGTTGACGCCGCCGTCGGAGAACGAGTCGGGAGTCACGTTGACGACGCCCATCACCGACGGGGCGGGAAAGCGCTTCTCGATCGGGGGGCGCGGAATCGCGGAACCGGCGGGAGGGCTACGAGGCTTCGGGCTCGGGCGGCTGCATCGCCGCGCCGCCCGGAAGCGGGAACGGCCGCGGCTTCGCCGGCGCCGGGCGCCGCTCGGGTTCCGGCTTCGGCTCCGGCTCGGCGGGCTCGGGCGGCGGGAAGACGGCGTCCTCGGACTCGCCGGCCAGCAGTCTGATGAACTGGTCCTTGTCGATCGTCTCGCGCTCGATCAGGATCTGCGAGATCCTGTGCAGGTCGTCGATGTGGTCGCGCAGGACGCGTGTGGCGATGTCGTGCCCCTCTTCGATGATGCGCCGGATCTCGTCGTCGATCTCGAGCGCGACCTCGTCGGTGTAGTCGGGCTCGTTGCCCATCTCGCGGCCGTGGAACGCCATGTCGTGGCTGCGGCCGAGCACGCGCGGCCCGAGCTTCTCGGACATGCCGAACCGCATCACCATCTGCTTCGCGGTCGACGTCACCTTCTCGATGTCGTTCGAGGCGCCGGTGGTGATCTCGTTGAAGACGAGCTCCTCTGCGGCACGGCCGCCCATCGTCATCGCGATCTGCTCGAGCAGCGCCTTACGCGTCGTGAGGTAGCGATCCTCGGTCGGCAGCGAGATCGTCAGGCCGAGGGCCTGGCCGCGCGAGACGATCGTGATCTTGTGCACCGGGTCGGTGTTCTCGAGGAAGTGGCCGACGAGGGCGTGCCCCATCTCGTGGTAGGCGGTGATCCGCCGCTCCTTGTTGGACATCACCCGCGTCTTCTTCTCGGGGCCGGCGATCACGCGCATGATCCCCTCCTCGAGCTCCTCCTGCTCGATGACCTTCTTGCCGCGGCGCGCGGCGAGCAACGCTGCTTCGTTGACGAGGTTCGCAAGGTCTGCGCCGGTGAAGCCCGGCGTGCCGCCGGCGAGCGCGTCGAGGTCGATGACCGACGCGAGCGGCTTGCCCTTCGAGTGCACCTCGAGGATCTTGCGGCGGCCGTTGCTATCCGGACGGTCAACGA
>JBOGZX010000467.1:0-6150 GCA_050697615.1 Gaiellaceae bacterium | reverse complement strand
CGCCAGGCGCTGGGCGAGCTGCTCGCCGGCGGGCCGAGCCGGATCGTGATCGACATGTCGGAGGTGAACTTCGTCGACTCGACGGCGCTCGGCGTGCTGATCGAGGCGCGCTCGAAGCTCGGGCGGAGCGAGCTCCTACTCGCGGAGCCACAGCTCGAGACGCGTCGAACGCTGCAGGTGAGCGGGCTCGATCGCCACCTGCCCGTGCACGATTCGGTGGCGGCGGCACTCGGCGCCTGAGCCTGCAGGTCGAGCGAGCCCCGCCGCCACCGGGTCGGCGGATACGGCGGCCCGTTCCGTCCGACGCGAGACTCACGATTCGCCGCAAGCTTGACTCCACGAGCAGGGAGGTCGCTTCGGTGTCGACTTCGATAGAGCAGGCTGCGGTGTGGGTGTCGTTACTGCAGCAACGCGAAGATCAGGTAGCCAATCGCTCCGAACCAGGCGATCTGCGCTACGGCGAGCAGCCCGAACATGCCGGTGTTGTAGAGGCGCCCGGGCCGAGCGGCCACACGCTGCTGTACGGGATCGTGTTCTCCCTCGCCTTCTCCCTGGGCGTATGGTCTGTGCTGGCGTACCTGGCGTACGTGCTTCTCGTCTAGATCCGCACCTCTCAGTGCGTTTGCCGCAATTCCTCGGTCGGTCATGTTCTCTCCCCGTGCCGCGTGCTGTGGTTACCGGCCGTTCATTCATTACCTGAGCGGAGTTCGTACAGCTCAGCGTCATTCGAGACCGCTCGTTCGGAAATAGCCGGGCGAGTGGGTTTCCCCTACCCGGGAGGACGGTTGTCACACATCCCTGCACCGGACGGCGATGCGCCTCGACGGGCGACCTGGTCCGACCCCGGCTGAGCCCGCTCAAGCTGCCTGCGCCAGCACCCGATAGCCATCGAATGGAGGTGGCGATCGAAGCGCCTTTCGCCGAGTCCCCGGCAAACGACCGAGATCGCCCGGCCGTTGGCGGCGACAGCAGCGAGTCTGCCTCGCGACTCCTGTCGCCGGATCTCGTGCTCGTCCTTCCGCCGGAGGAGCGTTGGGAGGCGATCTCCCGGCTGCCTCCATTCGCACCGCCTCCCGTCCGGCGCCCGTCGCCGGTCGCCGAGCCGGCCGGCGACGAGGACGCGCTCCCGCTCGCACAAGCGATCCTTCGGTATGCGGCATATCGTGCGATCGCGGTCTCGCTGTGGTACGTCGGGATCGCACTCGGAATCGGCGTGCTCACGGCGCTGCTCGCACGACCTTGAGAGCACGGCCCCGAGCGCGACGTGCGCGAGGGCGTTCCTGGGCTCTGGAACCGGATTCGGTAGGGTCGCGGGGGATGCTGGTGCAGCCGGGAGGGGCAGATAGGTAGGCCTCGCACCCCGGCGGAGCGCTTCAGCCGACGACGCTTCGGCAGACGCCGGAGAGCGGTCGCGATCGTCGTGGGACTGATCGTCCTCGCAGGCATCGTGAGCGTCATCCTGAGCTCGCGATCTTCGCGGTCGCCCGTCGTGGCGCTCGACTGGGAGACGGGCGACAACTCGCAGTTCAGCAACCTCGAGTGCCCTCATCCGAGCACCCAGTTCGCGATCGTCACCTCGCCCGTACGCAGCGGGCGCTATGCCGCGCGGTTCTCGGAGACGAGTGCCGACATCTGGGACAACGGCACGGTCCGCTGCCTGGACGCCCTCTACGACACCGCCGCAACGACCGGGGACGACTACTACTTCGGCGTCTCGGTCTACATTCCGGCACCGGGCCTCAGCGACAACCTCGTCTGGGAGTTGCATCAGCCCCGCGACCTGTACACGCTCTCGGACTGCGGGGTTGCGCCCTTCGCGATCCTCGTCGAGGGCGGAAAGGTGGAGTTCCGAATCGTCACCGGGGACTGCACCGTCGGGAAGGGGCTCTCCTACTTGCAGTGGCACATCCCGTTCCCGGACCTGAACCCTTACCCGCGCAACCGGTGGATCGACTTCGTCGTCCACGTCCGGTTCGAGGAGGCGGCAACCGGGCTCGTTCAGGTCTGGAGCCGCACCGACGGCCCCTGGACGACGAAGCCCGAGATTTCCCGGACAGACATCCCGACGATGCCCTACTGCTCGTCCTGCGGCATCTACAACGCCGACCTCTATGTCGAGATGGGCTTGTATCCAGGCTACTCGGGCTACGCGGGCAGGGACACGATCTACATCGACGACTACCGGCGCGGCAACAGCTTCGCCGACGTCGCGGCGTCGGCGCTGTCGTCGTCGCGTGGGTGAGATCTGACGCCGCCCGGAGACGAGCGAAAACCACGGACGAACACCGCCAACGCCCCGACCAGGCTCACGATCATCCCGACCGCGCCGCCGGGTGCGTGCCATTGCACGAGGAGCAGCCAGCCGACGGCGAAGGTGATCGCCGCTCCGACGAGATGCCCGCCGAAGATCCTCCGGGTGCGCCCCTGCGCCGCCAGCGCCGCGACGAACACGTCGGAGATCGAGAGGACGAGGTAGTACACGGCGAAGAGTCGGACGACTGCAGCGTCCCGGTGATATTCCTCGCCGTAGACGAGGCTCAGCAGCCGCGGCGCGAAGACGATCGCCGGCACGGCGTACAGCGCGGTGGCCGGGACGGTGCTGAGGAACCCGAGCCGCATACGCCGGGAAAGGCCGCCGCGCGCACCGGCGGCGCTTCGCGCGAAGACCGTCGGCAGGTAGTTGACGAAGAACGCCAGGAAGACGCTCACCGGGCCGAGCAAGGTCTGCGCCGCCTTGAGCGTTGCGCTCACGACGGGGCCGACGAACAGTCCACCCATGTAGATGTACGACTGGCTCGCGAGCCAGTAGGCAACCTCGGCTGCGCCCAGCCAGCGGCCGAACCGCCAGTTCGCGAGAATGTCGCCTCGTTCGATCTCGCGCCCGATGCTGCGATGCAGGAGCGGGACTGCCGCGAGCGCGGCCACCGCCGACGTCCCGATCACCACGAGCAGCGCCCGGGGACCGGTGAGCGCTCCGGAAGCGGAGAGCCACAGCAGCACGGCGATCTGGCCGCCATAGCTCAGGAGGTCGTCGAGGAGCGCGATGTGGAGACGTCCCTCCGTGTACAGGACGCGCCGCGCGAACTCCTGCAGCTGCCACGCGAGGGCGGCCGGCGCTGCGAGGAGAAACAACGTCGCGGACGGACTGCCTGCCGCCCGCGCACCCGCGGCGCAGACGACGAGCAGGATGAACCAGCAAGCTGCGTAGACGATCTGCAAGAAAGCCGCGGCCGTCGTATAGCGGACGTAGTCGTCTCCCTGACGCAACGCCCCGAGAACATTGTGCGGCCGTGTGATCAGCGCCGACTGAACAGCTCCGGCGGACTGAAGAAGCGTAAACGCGAGCACGAAGTAGCCGAACGAGGCCGGCGACACCGTGCGGCCGAGCAGAATGATCGTGAAGAAGTTGCTCCCCGACGCGACCGCCTGGTCCGCCAGCCCGAGCACCTGGAGCGGAACCCTCCGAGGCCACGGACGACCTCGCCGGGTCATCGCCGCGAAGCGATCCGGGGGCGAGCGATTCCCCGTCCGTTCCCCGGCGCGGCCGCCGGACCGTCCGGGCGGGCCGTGGCGACGAGCAGGTCGGCGAACTGCGCCCCGATCTCCGACCAGGTGTACCGCCCGGCCGCCTGCTTCCCCCGATCGCGCAGATCGGCCCTCAACTCCGAATCGCCGGAGACCAGACGCAGCGCATCGCGCCACGAGATCGGGTCGAGAGGGCTCGACACGCGGACCACGGCGTCCCGCGACATCTCGTCGACAGTGGGGATGTCGCTTGCGACGACCGCTGCGCCGGCCTCGAATGCCTCGAGCACGGGCAGGCCGAAACCCTCGTAGAGACTCGGCAGGACGACCGCGAGCGCGGAGGCGTACAGAGCCCGAAGACGATCGGCTCCAACGAAGCCGAGATGCTCGACGCGCCCCGGCACCTGGCCGCAGCGCCGCCTCAACCCGTGAAGCTCGTCGGCAGTCGCCGGTCCGACGATCAGGAGCGGCGGCAGCGGCGGATCGGCGCCCGCGACCGCATCGACGAGAGTGCCGACGTTCTTGCGCGGATCGAGCGAGCCGACATAGAGGAAGAAGGGCCGACCCTCCGCGCCTTCCGTCGACGGCCCAGCCGGCCCGTCGAACAACTGCGGGCCCTCGCCGATGACCGAGCAGCGCCGGGGGTCGACCCCGATCGCCGAGTGCAGGCCGATGAGGGTCGCCTCGCTGACGCACACGATCGCCGACGCGCGCCGGCACGCATGCCTCAACACCGTCTCGTATCGCGTCCGCTTGTTTCGCGAGTAGAACGCCGGCGCGACGAAGGGCCCGACATCGTGCACCACGACCACGGTCGGATTCTCGAGACGCCGGGCGGGGAGCTCGGGCACGAGTGCGAGAGTCACGTTCGCGCGCGTCGAGCGCGCCAGGATTGAGAGGTTCGTCTCCCGCCAGAGAGCACGACCTGCTGCAGAACGGGTGTACTCCGGAAGCCGCACGAGATCGAACGTTCCGAGGTCGGCGACTTCGGGGACGCTCGACGCAACGATGAGCGACAGGCGCGGATCGCGCGCGAGCTCGCGGATCAGCCCCATCGTGTACGTGCGGATACCCCCCTGCCCCGGCTTCAGGTTCGCCGCGTCGACGAGAACCCGTACCGGCGCGCTCCCGTCCTTCGTGGACGGAACGCTCTCCGGAGGGAAGGGCCGCGCCGGTACGAGCCCCGCCGTTCCGTGGTGCATGAGGAGGCTCGCCGTCTGCTTGCGCTGCAGGGTCTCGAGCATCCTGAAGCGTGGGGCGAGGGGGATCGCGCGGTCGTTCGGAACCGCGAGGACGACGTTCGATGCTTTGAGAAAACGGGCGTAGCGATGAGCTCGAGTCGCGGCAGCCCTGCCGCGGATCGAGGCGCCTCGGCTGCCCGACAGGGCCTGCACCGTTGCATGCCCCACCTCGACCACCACCCGAAACGAACGCGCACGAGGGGTTCTCGGCCCGTGCAGCCGGAACAGGATCCGCCGGTTGCGCGCAACGAGGAACGCCTTGAGCCACGATCCCTCGCCGGTCGACGCGGAGCCTTCGTGCAGTGCGAGCGCGTCCCGCAGCAGCAGCGCGCGGTACCCGGACTTCCGCAGACGCCAGGCCACGTCCACATCCTCGAGGTAGGCGAAGTATGCGGGCTCCAGGCCTCCGACGCGCCTGAGCGCATCGACCCGGAGGATGGAGGCGCTGCTACTCGCCCCGAAGACCTCGAGCGGAGACTCGACCGAATCCGCGGCCCGGCCTGCGTCCCGTTCGGCGGGGACGCCGACGTCGTCGACCTCCAACCCTCGACTGTTGACGACCTCCGGCTCGGAGGCGTAGCGGATGTCGGGAACGAGCGCTGCGACATCCGGAGGCGCGGTCGTGGCTGCGCCGACCACAACGGTGACGAACGAATCCGAGACGACGAGATCCGGATTTGCGAGCAGCACCCAATCGCTGCTCGCGAGTGCGAGCCCCTGCGACGCGGCGACGACGAAGCCCACGTTGAGCGGGTTCTGCACGACCCGATCCGCACCCAGGCGGCGGGCGGTCTCGGCGGAGCCGTCCGTCGACGCATTGTCGACGATGACGACCTCGGTGAGGGCGCCGGCCGCCTTCCCCGAACGCCGAAAGGCCCCGATCGAGTCGGGCAGAAGCTCCCCCGAGTTCCAGGCGACCATCACCAACGTGAGCTTCGGAACGGCGGTGGAGCTCACAGCGCCTCGAGCGTCGCGGAGCGCACGGGCGGCGGCGCATGCTTCAGGTTGAGCGCCGCGAGGTATGCCCGGTGGAGCCCCTGGACCTGAAGCGGGATCGTGAAGGCGGTCCGCACGCGCTCCGAGGCCGCCCGACCCAGCCGGGCGCGGAGGTCGGGATCGTCGTGCAACCGCAAAATCCACCCGGCGAGCTCGGCGGGCTCCTCCGGGGCCACGAGCACGCCCGTCTTCAGGTGCTCGATCTGCTCCGGCACCCCGCCGACGGCGGCCGCGATCACCGGCAACCCGGCCTGCATCGCCTCGAGCGAGGCGAGCGGAAAGGCGTCCTGCCGCGACGGCAGCACGAAGCTCTCCCACCTGGGCACCACCGTCGCCGCCGGCTGTGGACCAAGCATTCGCAGGCCGCCGTCGAGGCGGGGGTCGGCGG
>JBOGZX010000466.1:0-1770 GCA_050697615.1 Gaiellaceae bacterium | reverse complement strand
CCGCCGCCGCCGCGCGTGGCAGGTCGCCGTCGTCGTCGCCGGCGCCTCGGCGGCACTGCACGTGTTGCACGGGCTGAACGACGGCACGCTCGCGTCGATGGTCGTGCTCAGCGTGCTGGTCGCGCGTCGCAGCGACTTCGACCGACCCGGCGACGCCGAGACGCGTCACCTCACCGCCGTTCGGCTCGGCGTGTCGGCGCTCACGATCGTCGGGTACGGGGTGGTGGCGCTGTGGATCAACCGGATGGCCGCGGACGCGCCGTTTACGCCGGGCTTTGCCGCCCGCGTCCTGTTGCAGAGCCTGCTCGGCGGCTCGCCGCATCTCGCGGGCGACTTCGGCGGCTGGTTTCCGCTGTCGGTGCCGCTCCTCGGCGCGTCGGCGACGGTCTGGGTCGTCTCCGGCTGGCTCGCGCCCTGGCGCCATCGCGTGCGCCAGGAGGAGCACGAACGGGAGCTGGCTCGCGCGCTCGTGCACACGTGGGGTATCGACACGCTTGCGCCGTTCGTGCTCCGCGCCGACAAGTCGTACTTCTTCGACGGCGACCGCTCGGCGTTCCTGGCCTATCGCGTGGTCGGCGGCGTGGCGATCGTCTCGGGCGACCCGGTCGGCTCCCCGGCGGCGCTTCCGTCGCTCGTCGGCCGATTCGTCGCCTACGCGCACGAGCGCGACTGGCGCGTGGCGATCCTCGGCGCGTCGGAGCGCTGCCTGCCGCTGTACGCGGTGCACGGGCTGCACGCGCTGTACCACGGCGACGAGGCCGTCGTCGACACCGCGTCGTTCTCGCTCGACGGGCGCGCGATCCGGAAGGTGAGGCAGTCGGTGCACCGGCTCGGACATGCGGGCTACTCGGTGCGGGTGCTGCGACCCAGCGAGATCGGCGCCGCGCTGCGCGACGACCTGGCGGCCGTCGCGCGCGACTGGCGCGGGTCGGAGCCGGAGCGAGGATTCGTGATGGCCCTCGACACGCTCTTCAGGCTCGGCGACGCCGACGCGGTGTTCGTCGTCGGCTTCGACGCTGCCGGCGCGGCCACCGGCTTCCTGCACTTCGCGATCTCGGGGGCGGGATCGGCGCTGTCGCTGTCGTCGATGCCGCGCCTGCGAACGACGCCGAACGGCTTCAACGAGTGGCTGATCTGCGAGACGATCGGCTGGGCGCACGAGACCGGGTTCGAGCGCGTGTCGCTGAACTTCGCGCCGTTCGCGGCGCTGCTCGCGCCGGAGGCGGTGCTCAACTCGGTCGAGCGGGTTCAGCGGCGGGCGCTGCTGACTCTCAAGGGCCACTTCCAGCTCGACAACCTGCTCGCGTTCAACCGGAAGTTCTTTCCCACCTGGGAGCGCCGGTTCGTGGTCTACGAGCGGCGTCGCGACCTGCCGCGCGTGGGCGTCGCGGCGCTCGCGGCCGAGGCCTATCTGCCCTTCTCGAAGCGTTGACCTTCGCGGGCGGGCTGGTTCTGGCCCTGCTGTCGGCGGTCGCGCTCAACTGGGGTTGGGTGGCCCAGCACGCGGCCGTCGGCGGGCTGCCGGCGCTACAGGTGCGGCGGCCGCTGCGCTCGCTGCGCGCGCTGTTCACGAACCGCGAGTGGCTTTTGGGAGTGGCCGTGGGCATGGTCGGCTGGGCCTTCTACATCGTCGCGCTTGCCCTCGCGCCCCTGTCGCTCGTGCAGGCGACGAGCGCGGGCGGGATGGCCGTGCTCGCACTCGCGGCGCGCCGCCGCGGCGCGGTGCTGTCGCGTCCGCAGTGGGTTGCGGTCGCCGTGGCGGCGCTCGGC
>JBOGZX010000465.1:0-3111 GCA_050697615.1 Gaiellaceae bacterium | reverse complement strand
CTGCGGCACGACCTCCGCGAACGACCTGCCGACGTGGGCCTCGGGCGATCGGTCGTTGATGCGGGCCAGGGCATCGTTGACGCGGACGTAGCGCAGGTCACGGTCCCAGAAGCCGAGCCCGATCGGCGCGCTGGCGTAGAGCGAGTCGAGCACCGCGGACATGCGCTGCGCCTCGCGGTAGAGCATCGCGTTCTCGATCGCCGCGGCCGCACGCCCGGCGATGTCCTCCGCGATCGACACGTCGTCTGAGTCGTAGCCGCGGCGCGACTCCGAGACCAGCGTCACGGCGCCGAGAACGCGCTCGCCGGAGCGGATCGGCGCGCAGACGTAGGACTCGCCGCCCGAGTGCACGATGTCGGCGGCACCGGTGTCGAGGACGCGCCGCGTGCAGCTGTCGCACGCCTCGGCCGGAGGGGCGCTGCCGGCGAGCTCGTGCACGACCTCGCCTCGCTTCACGTCGAAGCGCGCCGCGGCGACCCGTTCGAGTCCTCCCTCTCCGATCAGGTCGACGAGGCAGCAGTCGGCCAGACGGGGAACGACGGCGGCCGCAACGTCCCGCAGCGCGGCCTCGTGGTCGAGTGTCGCTCCCAGCCCGCCGATCTCGGCCGCCGTACGCCGGCGGCGGACGAGCGCATGCTCGGAGGTCACGTCGCGGACGACGACGATCACGTAGCGTGGCTCGTCGCGCTCGTCCCGGGCGATCAGGGCCGTGACGCGCGAGACCCGGTCCGAACCGTCCACGGGGTGGCGGAAGCGCACGAGCACCGGCGGCCCGGGGTCGCCGTGGACCAGAGCGCGGCGACCGGGGAGCTCCTCGCGGGCGAGCGGCGACCCGTCCGCGTGGAAGAGCTCGACGCGCTCGGCGACTTCCTGCGGGGAGGCGGCCGTCAGCTCCTCGGCGGATGCGAAGCCGGAGAGCCGTGCGGCCTCCTCGTTCGCGAACAGCCAGTCGCCGCCCGGAGACAGGACCGCGATCCCGTCGCCGATCGCCTGCAGGACCGTCTCGAACAGCTCCCGCGGATCTGCGAGCGCCGGTGCCGAGCCGTCGCCGAATCCCACTGACACCCCCACGATCGACAAACGCCCTCGCCTCGCAGGGTACTCGGGCGAAGGTGCTGCGCAGTTGACATTTGACAGACATCATTTCTGATGTCATAGTGATGTCACCATGAATCTGACGATCGTACTCCAGGGAATCCAGGAGGATCTGCAGGGGCTGGCCGAGCTCGGCGACGAGCGGTCGGCCCAGGTCGCACGACGGCTCGGGGATGCGCTCGGCTCCAACCTGCGACTGACGCTGCTCGACCTCCTCTCACAGGCGGCGCTCGAGCTCTCGTCGAAGCTGCCGTCGGGCCACGTCGAGGTGCGGCTCGCCGGCCAGGAGCCCGAGCTCGTGTTCGTCGACGCACCGGGCGAGACCGCCGCCGCCTCGAGCGAGGAGCTCTCGGCCCGGATCAGCCTGCGACTTCCCGAGTCGCTCAAGAACTCCGTCGAGCAGGCCGCCGCCCGTGACGGCGTCTCGACCAACACGTGGCTCGTCCGTGCGATCGCACGTGCGGCCGAATCCCGCCCTGTCCATGTCGGCGGCAAGCGCCTGACCGGCTACGCCGAGAGCTAGCGAGGAGGAGAAATGCAGAAGGCATTCGACGTGAGCGGGCCCGTCTCGCTCGAGGTGCGCCTCACCTCCGGCGAGATCGAGGTCGAAGCGCTCGCCGGCACGACCCGTGCCGAGGTCGAGCTGGTCGCGCACGACGAGGACTCCGAGCAGCTCGTCTCGGAGGCCCGGGTCGAGCTGGAAGGTCATCGTCTGATCGTCGACGCCCCGCTGCGCCGCGGCGGCGGCTTCAACCTTGCCGGTCTCTTCAGCGGCCGGCGAGGGGTCACCTGCCGCGTCCGCGTGCCGGAGTCGTCGCCGCTCCGCGTCCGCACCAAGTCGGCCGACGTCACCGCCCACGGCACGCTCGGCGGCGTCGACGTCGCGACCGCCTCCGGCGACGTCGACGTGCAGGCGGTCGGCGGAGGCCTGAGCGTGAAGAGTGCAAGCGGCGATGTGTCGGCGCGCAGCGTCGACGGCACCACGAGCGTCCAGACCGCTTCCGGAGACGTCTCGATCGGGACGGCCCGGGGCGCGATCACGGTCTCCACGGCGTCGGGCGACGTGACCGTCGACGCGGCCGACGGGGACGTCACCGTGAACACGGTCAGCGGCGATCAGCAGCACGGAGCCGTCCTGCGCGGCAGCGTCGCGACCCACTCGGTCTCGGGCGACCTGCAGATCGGCGTTCGGCGCGGCTCGAAGGTCTACCTGGACTGCAACACCGTCAGCGGCGACACGAGCTCCGAGCTCGAGCTGACGCCGGACGCGCCGGGCGGCGACGGGCCGCTCGTCGAGATCCGCGCGAAGACGGTGAGCGGCGACATCAGGATCACCAGGGCGCCGGCGCCCTCCACAGCCGACCCGACCAACGACTCTCAGGAGGTGCACGCATGAACCGTCTCTCGTGGGACACGACCGCTCCGCGGCGCCCGAACGGCAAGCGCGTCTCGGCGAGCCCGAGGCCCGAGGGCGCCGGCCTGATCGAGGCCGAGGCCGAGCTGATCCGCGTCGCCTGGGACAGGCCGCACCGCCTCTCGGGGATCTAGCCCACGCGTCGAGTCCGGCTCCGCGCCCTGCGCGCGGGGTCGGACTCAGATGCGGCGGGCGCCGACGTAGCGGGTGCCGAACGAGGCGAGGCTCGCAATGCGCACGACGTCGCCGGTATGCGGCGCGTGCACGATCTCGCCGCCGCCGATGTAGATCCCCACGTGGTCGAGCGCGTCGAAGAAGACCAAGTCGCCCGGCTGCAGCTGATCCTTCGCGACGGGCACTCCGAAGCCGTACTGCGCCTGTGAGGAGTGCGGCAGCTGGACACCGAGCTGCGCGAAGACCGTCATCACGAGCCCGGAGCAGTCGAAGCCCTCGACACGGGACGCCCCGCCCCATTTGTACGGCACGCCGAGGTAGCCGAGCGCGATCGACGCCGCCACCGTGTGCGTCGCCGGTGGCGGCGCCGGGACGGGAGTGGCAGCGGTGGTCGGCGGCGGAGCGGTCGTGGTGGGCGGCTCCGCAGG
>JBOGZX010000464.1:0-4160 GCA_050697615.1 Gaiellaceae bacterium | reverse complement strand
GGCGGCTCCGTGTTCACGATCTTCGCGGGCATCTACTACTGGTTCCCGAAGATGACGGGGCGGATGTACAGCGAGCGGCTCGGCCAGCTGCACTTCTGGCTGACGTACGTGGGCTTCAACGCCACCTTCTTCCCGATGCACTACATCGGGCTGCAGGGCATGCCGCGCCGCGTCGCCGACTATGCGGGCCGCTTCGCGGACATCAACATGTTCATCTCGATCGCCTCGTTCGGGCTCGGCGCCTCCACGATCGTCTTCCTCTACAACATGACCCGCTCGTGGGCGCACGGGCCGGCGGCGGGCGCGAACCCGTGGCGCGCCCTGACGCTCGAATGGCAGGTCTCGTCGCCGCCGCCGATCTTCAACTTCGACGAGATCCCGCAGGTCGTCGGCCATCCGTACGAGTACGGCGTCCCCGGCGCGCGGCACGCGATCTTCGGCGCTCCCAAGCCCGAGCCCGTCGGTGCCGACTGATGAGCCACGTGCTCGTGATCGCCAACGAGACGGCGGCGTCGCGGACGCTGCTCGACGCGGTCAAGGGCGGCGTCGCCGGCGACGACCGCGTCACCGTGATCGCGCCCGTCAACGAGCCGAACCAGGGCTACGTCGTGTACGAGGACACGCGCCGCGCCTCGGCCCGCCGCCGCCTCGAGCGGACGCTCAAGGCGCTGCGCGAGTCGGGCGTCGGCGCGCAGGGATTCGTCGTCGAGACGGGGCCGGTGCAGGCCGTGAAGGACGCGCTCGCCCAGCTCGAGCCGAAGATCGACGAGATCATCGTCTCGACCCACGGCGAGGACCGCTCCGGCTGGATGCGCCGCGACGTCGTCGCCGACGTGGTGCGTTGTGCGGCGCCGATTCCGGTGGAGCACGTGGTCGTCGAGCGCGAGCCGGGCGAGGCGAACGTGCTCGTGATCGCGAACCAGACCGTGGTCTCCGACGAGCTGCTCGACCGCATCCGGAAGCGCGCCGCTCTCGGACCTGCGAGCTTCCTCCTCGTCGCCCCGCAGGGTGACGGCGAGGAGCACGTCTCGGCCGACCGGCGGCTCCGGCTGGCGTTGACGGAGCTCCGCAGCGAGGGGATCGACGCGCACGGCCAGGTCGTGCACCCCGATCCGTACACGGCCGCGCAGCACATCGTCAACGACGAGCGCGTGGACGAGATCATCGTGTCCACCTTCCCCGGCGAGCGCAGCGGCTGGCTCCGGCGCGACCTCGTGCAGCGGCTCCGCAAGGACACCTGCCTGCCGGTCGACCACGTGACCTCGGCGCCGCGCCCGGTCGGACTGGAGCGGGCATGAGTGTAGGCTCGACGGAACTCACGGGAGCGCAGGCCCCGGCTTTGCCGGGGTCGGAGTGGGTATGAGCGCTGCCGCCGAGCCGTACGAGCACCACGGGCCGCCGCCGATCCACTACAGCTCGCGGGTCACCCCGCCGGTGCTCGGGATGTTCCTGTTCATCGCGTCGGAGATCATGCTCTTCGGCTCGTTCTTCACGGTCTACTTCTTCGACCGGGTCGTCGGCCACGGCGTCAACGGCCACTGGCCACCGGTCGGCTTCAACCGCCCGGCGTACCTGGCAGGCATCAACACGCTGCTGCTGATCACCTCGAGCTTCTCGATGCACTGGGCGGACCAGTCGGTGAAGCGCGGGAACCGGGCGGGCCTCAAGGCCGGGCTCGTGCTGACCGTGTGTCTCGGCGTGACGTTCCTGCTGATCCAGATCATCGAGTACCACCGGATCGGGTTCAACACCGGCGACACGTCCTTCGCGTCGACGTTCTTCGGGCTGACCGGCCTGCACGCCTGCCACGTCTTCGTGGGGCTCGTGATCCTGACCGCCATGACGACCCGTGCCTTCCGGGGCCACTTCTCGGCCGAGCACCACCACGGCATCGAGATCGGCGGCATCTACTGGCACTTCGTCGACGTGATGTGGATCGTCGTCTACGTGACCGTCTACCTCCTCTAGCCGCCAGGTAGATTCTGCCGTCGTGAGGAACCCGTTCCGGAGCGAGGCCGCTGCGTTCCGGTTCGTCCTGCTGACGGTCGTCTACTTCGGGCTGATCGTGCTCGGGGCGGTGTTCAACCGGTGGGCGGGGCTCGCGGTGTTCGTCGTGCTGACCGCCGCCGTGGTGTGGTGGTACGTGTCGCGCGGATCCCGCGAGCGGCCGGTGCGCCAGGCTCCGGCGGCGAGCCCGCCCGACGAGCACCGGATCCTGGTGGTCGCCAACGAGACGGTCGGCGGGCCGGAGCTGCTGTCGGAGATCCGCGAGCACGCCGGCGACCGGCGGGCGCGGATCCTGGTCGTGTGTCCGGCGCTGAACTCTCCGATCCGCCACTGGGCCTCCGACGAGGACGGCGCCCGCGCCGCGGCGCAGGTCCGCCTCGACGCGAGCGTCGAGTCGATGCGCTCGACGGGGCTCGAGGTGGCGGGCGAGGTCGGCGACGGCGACCCGATCCAGGCGATCGAGGACGCGGTGCGGACGTTCCAACCCGACGAGCTGATCGTCTCGACGCATCCTCCGGGTCGCTCGCACTGGCTGGAGCGGGGCGTGGTCGAGAAGGCGCGCGAGCGCTTCGCGATCAGGCTCACGCACGTGGTCGTCGATCTCGACGCAGATCGCCGCTGAGAATCGAGCGGATCGATCCGCTGCCGCTGCGGGCGGAGCTGCGCGAGGTGCACCGGGCGGCGCTCGGGGCGGGCGCGCTGTCGGACGAATGGGCGGCGCACCGCCTTCCGGCCCACACCGAGCGCACCGACTTCGCCTTCCTCGCTGCGTTCTCGGACGACGAGCTGGTCGGGTTCGGGTACGGGTACACCGGCGAGCACGGCCAGTGGTGGACGGAGAACGTCGCCCGCTCGCTCACTCCGGGGCAGCGCGCGGAGTGGCTCGACCCGCCGCACTACGAGGTGGTCGAGCTGCACGTCCGCCCGTCGTGGCAGCGCCACGGGGTCGGGAGCGCCCTGCTCGCGCAGCTGCTCACGCGGCAGCCGCACGACCGGGCGCTGCTCTCGACGCAGGCGGGCTCACGCAAGGCGCGCGGCTTCTACGCGAAGAACGGCTGGCGTGAGCTCGCGGACGTCGACTTCGGCCGCGGCTACCCGCCGTACCTCGTGCTCGGCAAGTACCTGCGGCGGGAGACATGACCGGCAACTCGCGTCCAGTGTCCGGCACCGAAGGTGCCTGACTTTTCCTCTTTCCAGCCCGACGTGGTGTTAGACACGCCGCGCGTGTCAGACACTCGAGTCGTGACCGGCGACGGCTACTTGCCGGCGACGCTCGAGACGTACGTCGCGACGGCCTGGATCTGCGCGTCGCTGAGGCGGCCCTTGAAAGACGGCATCGCGCCGCCGCCGACCTCGACCTGGTGGGCGACCGTGTCCTTCGACGGCTTCAGCTCGTCGAGGTTCGGGCCGACGTTGCCGGTCGCGCCCGCATCCTTGAGCGTGTGGCAGCCGCTGCACCCGGCCGACGCGAATACCTGCTTACCGTCGACCTTCGGCGGGGCGGCCGACGTGCTCGTCGAGGACGTGCCGGTCGTCGGGGTGCCGCCGCCGGAGGATGCCGGCGGGGGAGCGGAACGGGTCGCGGTGACGCCGCAGTTCGGGTTCGCCGAGCACTTGGCGATGTACGTCGCGACATCGCGGGCGTCCTGCCCGCGCAGCAGGTTCGCCGGCATCGGCGCCTCCGGATAGGCGATCTGCGACCGGACGACGTCGCGGATCGTCTGTTCCGAGAACCCCTGGGCCTTGTCGGAGGAGAATGCATCGTCGAGGTTCGGCCCCACGGTTCCGGTCGACTTCGCGTCTGCGAGCGTGTGGCAGCTCGCGCACTGCGACTTCGGCTCGAGGAAGAGCTGCTTGCCGTGGCCGGGGTCGCCGTCGGTGACGCGACCGACGGCGCCGCAGCCCGACGCTGCGATCGCGACCAGGGCGAGGATCAGAGGTGCGAGGACCTTCGGCAGGGCTACGAGGCGGATTGGGAGGAGACGTCGTCGAGCTTTGCGACGGCGTCCTCACGGGTCTTGTAGATCGCAAAGACACGGTCCAGCCCGGTGATCTCGAAGATCTTCGTGATGTTCCGGTCGCTGCACACGAGCGAGAGCTGGCCGGCGTTCGTCCGCAGGCGCTTGACGCCGCCGACGAGCACGCCGAGCGTC
>JBOGZX010000463.1:0-12580 GCA_050697615.1 Gaiellaceae bacterium | reverse complement strand
TCGTGGATGTGGGCGACGACGAAGTAGGTGTCGGTCACCTGACAGTCGATCGGGAACGCCGCCAGGTAGATCCCCGACAGGCCTACGATCGTGAAAACGCCGATGAAGCCGAGGATCCACAGCATGGGGGTGTCGAACAGGATGTTGCCGCGCCAGAGGGTCGCGAGCCAGTTGAAGATCTTCACGCCCGTCGGCACGGCGATGATCATCGAGCTGATCATGAAGAAGATGTCGAGGCCGATCGGCATCCCCACCGCGAACATATGGTGGGCCCAGACGAGCATCGAGAAGAACGCGATGCCGACGGTCGAGATCGCCACCGCGCGGTAGCCGAAGATCGGCTTCCGCGCGAACACCGGGATGATCTCCGACACGATCCCCATCGCCGGCAGCACCATGATGTATACCTCGGGATGCCCGAAGAACCAGAAGACGTGCTGGTAGAGGATCGCGTTGCCGCCGCGTGACGGGTCGAAGAAGTGCGTGCCCGCCTGGCGGTCGAGCAGCATGAGCGTCAGGCCGGCGGACAGCATCGGCAGGACGGCGACGAGCATCCACGCGTAGGTGACCATCGACCAGCAGAACAGCGGGATGCGCATCCACGACATGCCTGGCGCGCGCATGTTGTGGATCGTCACGATCAGGTTGATCGCGCCCGCGAGCGAGCCGATCGTGAGGATGTGCAGACCCAGGATCCAGAGGTCCTGGCCGCTGCCGGGCGAGTGGAGCGTCGAGAGTGGGACATAGGAGGTCCAGCCGCTCGAGGCCGCTCCGCCCTTGGAGAAGAAGCTGAGGTACAGGACGACGCCGCCGAGCACGAAGAACCAGTACGACATCGCGTTCAGCCGCGGGAACGCCATGTCCCGCGCGCCGATCATCAGCGGCACGAGGTAGTTGCCGAAGCCGGCGAGGATCGGGACGATGACCAGGAAGATCATCGTCGTGCCGTGCATCGTCACGACCTGGTTGTACGACTGCTTCGTCAGGAGCGACTCCCTCGGCGTCAGCAGCTGCGACCGGATCATCAGCGCCATCACGCCGCCGGCCGCGAAGAAGACGAGCGACGTCAGGATGTAGAGGATTCCGATGCGCTTGTGGTCGACCGTCGTCAACCACGACGCCAGCCGGCCGCGGCGCCAGTCGGCGCGGTACGGCTGGACGGACTCGACGTTGACGGCCACGACCTAAGCTCCCGCCTTCACGTACTGCTTGGTCCAGGAGATCAGCGCGTCGATCTGGGCGCCCGACCAGTTCTTGGCGACGGCGGGCATCGCGCCCTGGCCGTTCCGCAGCAGCGTCTCGATCCCCTTGCGGTCGCCGAGCAGCCGGTTGCCTCCGAGCGCGGGCCCGATGTAGGCGTGGTCGAGGCGGTGGCACTTCTCGCAGACGCCCACCCATTCCTCCTTGCCGAGTCCGGGGCCGTGGGCGGCGGCGGCACGTTGCGAGATGAACGTGTCGTACTGCGCGCGGGGGACGACGTGCACGGTGCCCGTCATCAGGGCATGCTGGATGCCGCAGAGCTCGGCGCAGCGCGCGACGTAGGTTCCCTGCGGCGCCTTGAACCAGGTGTGGTTGGTGACGCCGGGAATCGCGTCGTACTTGCCGCCGAGATCGGTCACCCACCACGAGTGGTTGACGTCGTAGCCCTTCACGACCTCGTTCACGACCTGATCCGCCGGGGCGACCATCCGATCGATCGAGATCGCCCCGTTCGGGTAGCGGAAGAGCCAGTAGAACTGATGCCCCTCGACCGTGACCGTCGTCTCGTCCGCGGCGGCCGCCTTCGGCGCGTCCGCGATGCCCGGCAGCTTGTAGAAGACGAAGCCGCCGATCGCGGCCAGGATCAGTACCGGGATGACCGTCCAGATGATCTCCAGGCGCGTGTGGCCGTGGATCTGCAGGCCCTCGGCGTTGCGCGCGCGCTTGCCGCGCCGGTACTTGACGACGAACGCGATCAGGACGCACTCGACGCCGACGAAGATGACGCCGCAGAAGATCGAGACGAAGATGAACGCGGCGTGGATGCGATGCGCATTCGGCGAATGGGCCTCACCCGGCAGGAACCCCGCGTTGCCTGCATAGGCGACGGCGGTCGTCGAGAGCGCAACGAGCATCGTTGCGAGTGTGGCAAAGGCGGTCCGGCGCAACCCGGTGGCATCGTATAGAGCGTGGAACCTCGAAGCATCGTCGATCTGCCCGACCGCGTTCAGGGATCGTTCGAGGTGTTCGTCAACGGCGTCCCGCAGCGTCCGGGGACCGACTTCGACCAGGTCGGGCGCTCGCTCGTCTTCATGCGCGATCTCCGGGGCGAGGGAAGACTCGGCTTCTGGCGGTGGCTCTCGCTCTTCTGCGGCGTCGCCGGCACCTACCGGCGTGCCGACAAGGTGGACCTCGTGCACACGGTGGACGCGCGGCGGGTCGTGACCTCTCTCGAGCCGCTACCGTCGGAGCCGTGGCGACCGTCGATGTAAGAGTCAGGCCGCGCCTCGGCCTGCTGCAGGTCGGCGTCTCGCTCGGCGCACTCGCCGGAATCGGCTGGTGGGCGTCGCGCCAGCAGGCCCCGAGCGTGTCTCTCGGCGGTCGCACCGTCGGCGAGCTCTTCGCGGCGCTGGGGCTCTATGCCGTCGCGACGACCCTCCGGGCGGAGCGCTGGCATCGCATCCTCGCGCGGTCGCGCCTCGACCGCGGCCGGGGCGAGAGCTACCGGCTGACCCTGGTCGGCTACATGGGCAACAACGCGTTGCCGGCGCGGGCCGGCGACCTGATGCGCGTCGTGCTGCTCGGCGGCCCGCGGCGCGCCGTGCTCGGGACCGTCGTCGCCGAGCGGCTGCTCGACGTCTGCGCGCTCGCCACGGTGTTCGCGATCGTGGTCGTCGACCGCGGCCTCGACTTCGGTCCGCTGCCGTACATGCTCGCGGCGGCCGCGGTCGCCGCGGTCGCCGTCTCGATCTTCGCACGCTTGCGCGGCCTCGAGCGGGCGCGGGACTGGATCCGCCCCGTCGCCGGAGCGACGCGCGACCTCCTCGGCGCGCACGGCGCGGCGCTGCTCGCAATGTCGCTCGCGCTGTGGCTGACCGAGGCGCTCGTGTACCTCGTCGTCGGGGCGGCCGTGGGCGTGCAGCTCGGCGTCGCCGGCGCGCTCTACGTGATGGCGCTGACGAACCTGTCGGCTCTGATCCCCGCGGCGCCGGGCTACATCGGAACCTACGACGCGGCGGTGCTGCTCGCGCTCCGCTCGCTCCACCTGCCGGCGCTCGGGTACCTGCTCGTCCTGCGCTTCGTCCTCTTCGTCCCGATCACCGTCGCGGGCTTCGCCGTGTTCCTCGGACGCTACGTCCGGAGGCGCGCGTGACGGCGGCGACCGCACGCGTTCGCGCCCTACGAGTGGCGACGGCGCTCGACCGCCGCTACGGGACAACCGCGTTCGTCGTCGTGCTGATGCTCGCGTCGCTGGCGCTCCGCTCGACGCAGCTGAAGGCGGGCTTCTGGATCGACGAGGGGATCTCGGTGGGGATCGCGCACCATCACTGGACATCGATCCCCCATCTGCTGCGGCAGGACGGCTCGCCGCCGGCCTACTACATGCTGCTCGGCCTCTGGATCCGGGTCTTCGGCGACAGCGAGCGGGCGACGCACGCGCTGTCGCTGATCTTCGCGCTCGGCTGCATCCCGCTTGGGTACGCCGCCGCCCGCAGCCTCTTCGACCGGCGCACCGCCCTCGTCTGCGCCGCGATCGTCGCGTTCGACCCCTTCCTGACGTACTACGGCCAGGAGACGCGGATGTACGCGATGGAGGCGTTCCTGTCGCTGCTCGTCGCGCTCGCGTACGTGAAGGGCGTGCTGCGCGGCGAGAAGGCCTGGGCCGGCCTGCTCGTCCTCGCGACCGCGCTGATGGTCTACACCCACAACTGGGGCCTGTTCCTCTGCCTCGCGCTCGCCGTGACGACGGTGCTGCTCGCGCGCGAGCGGCTGCGGCTCTTCGCGCTGGTCGCCGCGGGGGTCGCGATCCTGTACCTGCCCTGGGTGCCGACCGTGCTCTCGCAGGTTCGGCACACGGGTGCGCCCTGGTCGCAGGCTCCGAGCTTCCACGAGCTGTTCCTGGCGCCAGGGGCGGTGCTGGGCGGCGACGCCCCGTTCGTGGCGCTGGTGCTCGCCGCCGCGGCGGGGATCGCGCTGACGGCCGGCCGCACCGAGCGGTCGCTCGCGGCGATCGTCGCCGTAACCGTGGTGTCGGCGTGGGTCGGGTCGCAGATCTCTCCGGCCTGGACGACGCGGTACTTCTCCGTCGTACTCGGGCCGACGGTGGTGCTCGCCGCGGCTACCGTCGTGCGCGCCCGGCGGCTGGGCTGGGTCGCGCTGGTGGTGGTGCTCTTCCTGTGGTGGGGCTACACGCTGAAGGACGAGAAGGAGAACGCGCGTGAGGTGGCGGCGCAAATCGCCCCGACGATGCACCCGGGCGAGCTCGTGATCTCGACGCATCCGGAGCAGGTGCCGGTGCTGCGCTACTACCTCGGCAGCGGCCTGCGCTTCGCGACCACGCTCGGTCCGGTTCCCGACTCGCAGGTGTTCGACTGGCGTGACGCCGTCCAGCGGCTGAAGGCGGCCCGACCGCAGCCGACGCTCGACGCGCTGCTCGCGACCGTGCCGCGCGGCGGCGAGTTCGTCGTCGTGTCGCCGGTGTTCCGCGACTACCGCGCGTGGGACGCGACGTGGACCCATCTCGTCTGGCGGCGCTCGATCGCCTGGACGGCCCTGCTGCAGCGCGACCCCCACCTCCGGCTGGAACGGCACGTCGTCACCGACGAGATCGCGGTCAAGCGCAACTATTTCAAGCCGCTGCAGGCCTTCGTGTATCGCAAGCTCAGCTAGGGTACGCCTCCGGCCTGCGGCGACGGCCGCGCCGGTCCGATGGCGAACCAATCCTCCTCCACGACGCTCGTTCTCGGCGGCGGTCCCGCCGGCCTGACCGCGGCATACCTGCTCTCCGCAGACGATCGCGACGTCGTCGTGCTCGAGGCGGACGGACAGGTCGGCGGTCTCGCGAAGACCGTCGAGATCGACGGCTACCGCTTCGACCTCGGCGGCCACCGCTTCTTCACGAAGTCGATCGAGGTCGACGCGCTCTGGCACGAGATCCTCGGTGACGAGTTCCTGCGGCGGCCCCGCATGTCGCGCATCTTCTGGAACAACCGCTTCCTGGACTATCCGCTGCGGGGCCCGGACGTGATCCGGAAGCTCGGCCCGATCGAGCTCGCCCGCTGCATGGCCTCGTACCTGCGCGCCGCCGCACGTCGCAACAAGGTCGACGACTCGCTCGAGGACTGGGTGACGAACCGCTTCGGCCGCCGCCTCTTCGAGCTCTTCTTCAAGAGCTACAACGAGAAGGTCTGGGGCGTGCCGACGAGCGAGATCCGGGCGGAATGGGCGGCACAGCGGATCAGGGGCCTGTCGTTCTTCTCGGCCGCGCGCGCGGCGTTCTTCGGCAACGAGGGCAACAGGGTCAAGAGCCTGATCTCCGAGTTCAACTATCCGCGCTACGGCCCCGGCCAGATGTGGGATGCCATGACCGTCGCGATCGAGGAGCAGGGCGGCGAGGTCAAGCTCCAGTCGCCGGTGAGCCGGCTCGAGATCGTCGACGGCCAGGTCGTCGAGGTCGAGGCCGGCGGCGTTCGCTACACCCGGCCGGAGGCGGTGATCTCGTCGCTGCCGCTGCGCGAGGTCGTCGAGATGGCGAGCCCGGCGGCGCCCGGCGAGATCCTCAGGGCCGCCCGCGGCCTCCGCTACCGCGACTTCCTCTCCGTCGCGCTGGTCGTCGACGGCGAGGATCTCTTTCCCGACAACTGGATCTACATCCACGAGCCGGGCGTGCGCGTCGGCCGGATCCAGAACTTCCGCTCCTGGTCGCCCTGGATGGTTCCCGACCCCAGCAAGGCGTGTGTCGGGATGGAGTACTTCTGTTTCGAGGGGGACGACCTCTGGACGATGTCCGACGGCGAGCTCGTCGAACTTGCGACCCGTGAGCTCGAGCGGCTCGGGCTCGCGACGCGGGCGAAGGTGGAGCGCGGGTTCGCGATCCGCGTGCCGAAGGCGTATCCGATCTACGACGCAGAGTACGCCGAGCGCGTCGCGACGATCCGCACGTGGCTCGACGGAATCGAGAACCTCCAGCAGGTCGGGAGGAACGGCCTGCATCGCTACAACAACTCCGACCACTCGATGCTCACCGCGATGCGCGCCGTCGACAACCTCGTCGCGGGTGCCGATCACGACATCTGGGAGGTCAACGCGGAGAGCGTCTACCACGAGACCGATGTGGCCGACGAGCATCCGTACCGCGTGGCTCCCGAGACGCCCGAGATGCAGGCGCTCGCGGCGTCGCACCGCGAGTAGAGTCGCGGCCTGACCAGAAAGGCTCTTCTTCCCGCCGCGACGGTCGCCGCCGCGGCGCTCTTGGTCGGCATCTCGCTGCAGTCGGTCTGGTGGGTGCCCCTGAACGTCGACGAGGAGCTGACGCTGAGGCTGGCGCAGTTCTCGTTCGGGAACATCTTCCACATCGTCTCGACTCAGCGCGGCGGCGGCCCGTTCCACTTCTGGCTCGAGCACTTCCTGCAGGGCTGGTGGCCGGGGCTTCCGGCGTTGCGCGTCCCGTCGATCGTCTTCTGCTGCCTCGCACTGCCGGCGGTGGCGCTGATCGTGCGCGAGCTGATCGGCGACGTCGGGGCAGCGGGAACCGTGTTGCTCGTCGCGTCGTCCCCGATCCCGGTGCTCTATGCCACGTTCGGCCGGCCGCACACGATGCTCTTCGCCTGGATCATGTGGGGAACCGTCTGCGCGCTGCGCGGCGCACGGACGGGCGGCCGGTGGTGGTGGATCGCCGGCGGCGCGGTGCTCGGGCTGTCGGTGTTCGTCCACCCGACCGCGCCGCTCTACGCGCTGACCGCCTTCGCCGCGGCGCTCGTGTACGCGCCGCGGCCGCCTCGCACGGTCGCGCGCGAGGCGTGGCCCGGCGTCGCCGCGCTGCTAGTCACCTTCGTCCCGTACTACGTGCGCACCCTGCACGTGCTGAGCGACCGCTACGGCGTCGGCTCCGGGGCGTCCGGCGGGCGCACCTTCACCGGCCGGCCGGTCTGGGAGGACGCGTTGCACTTCGTCGCGCCGGGCGCGCACGACGTCAACGCCTTCACCGTGCTGGCCGTCACCGGCGTCATCGCGCTGGCGGTGCGCCGCCGCTGGCGCGTGCTGGCCTTCTGCGTCCTCACCGTCGCGGCCCCCGTCGTCTTCTTCTCCGTTGTGCCCGCGAACGGCGACTCGGCGATCTTCTTCGACCGTTACATGATCCCGGTCACGCCGGCCTTCCTCGCCGTCGTGGTCGCCGGCTGTCTCGCGATCGGCTCGTGGGCAGGGCCCTTGCGCGTCGTGGTCGTCGCCGTCCTGGTCGCAGGACTGCTCGGTATCGAGCTGAGTTACGTTCACCATCGTCGCGATGACCAGCGCGGGATCCGCCTCGACGCCGTCACGCACGCGGTGGCGCGCGTGCCGCGGGACTCGGTGCTGTTCGGCTCGACCGGCACCAGCGGAGCGTTCTTCTCGTCGTTCGACTACGGGCATCCGGCGAACATCCTCGACCACTACCTCGCGCTGCGGCTCTCCGGGCTCGAGCTGGTCGACGACGACTCGTGCGAGCGTGCGCTGCCGTTCGTGCAGGGGCCGGCGACGCCGCGGTACGGGGTGTGGGTGTTCTACGCGGCCGCGTCGGTCGAGGTCCGGTCGGCGAGCCGTGCCTTTGCCACGGCCCGGCAGGTCGCCGTGACCCGGGTGGACGGCGGTTACTTCGTCGTCCGCTCGCTGCGTCGACTCCCGCCGCGGCGGCTGATCGAGCTCGGGCGGAGGCTGCGACTCGTTTGGCGCCGCGCGATCCCGCTCAACCACCGCGTCAACGAGCTCCTGCAGGCGGACAGGCAGCTGCTCGCCGTGCCGCCGTCGTGCGTGCCGTACGGGGTGCTCGGCGACCCTGACATCGACCCGCACTGGCCGCCGGTCAAGACGGCTCACCAGTAGACGGAACGCGCGCGCGGGGCATCAATAGACTCCCTGCGGATGGGCGCGCCGGAGCGAAGCTGGGGATTCCTTTCGTCGCACGCCGTCGTGCTGATCGAGGTGTCGCGCAACCGGGACGTGACGGTGCGCGAGCTCGCGGAGCAGGCGGAGCTGACGGAGCGTCAGGCGCATCGCGTGCTCGGAGATCTCGTCGACTCCGGTTATCTCGTGCGCCAGCGCGTCGGCCGGCGCAACCACTACCGCATCAACGGCGCCCAGCCGATGCGGCGCCGGACGGTGTCGGCGCACCCGGTCAGCGAGCTGCTCGAGGTCCTGACGCCGCGCTGATCAGGCTGCGGCGGCCGCGCGCCTGTCGTCGAGCAAGGCACACGAGGTTCGCGCCAGGTCGTCGCGACCGAAGGGCTTCTCTGCAGGAACGCCGCCTCCGGCGAGGCGAGCAAGTCGTTGTCGTACCCGGAGATGAAGACGACGTGGCGCGTCGATCTCCCGGGCGAGAGTCACGCCGTCCGGCTTCGGCATGCTGATGTCGGCGACGCGGGAGGCGACGGTGTTCTCCGGCTGCCCCACCTCCTGGGTCCGCACGTATCAGCACAGGCATCACCGCTCCGGGTGACGACCCCTCAAAAGAGTGACGCTCCCGGGCACAGCTCAGCCGGTCAGCCCGGCCTCGCGCAGCGGGCGCCGGGCCCACGCGAAGTTGTGCGTGTACCAGCCGTCGAACGGCAGTAGCGTCACGCCCTCGTCGCTCGACTGCACGAACCAGCCGCTGCCGAGATAGAGCGCCGCGTGGTCGACCTGGGACGGCTTCGAGGTCGGGCCGTCCGCGCCGAAGAACATCACGTCGGCCGGCTGCAAGCCGGCCGCCGCGATACGGGCGCTGCGCGGAACCTCGCCGCTCATCTCGTAGGTGGTGCGGCCGCGCAGCACGTCCGCGAGCGTGCCCTCACCGGCGTACGGCGTCAGCTTGACGACCCGCCAGACGAACCCCGAGCAGTCGAAGCCGCCGACCGACTGCACCCCGAAGAGCGTCTCCGACGTCGGGCTCGTGCCGCCCCAGACATAGGGATAGCCGACGTACGAGATCGCGGTCGTGAGCAGCCGGCGCTGCCAGGTCGTGAGCACGGGCATCGTGAACGGCGCGGCGGCGCTCTCGACGGACGCGAGGGTCGAAGGGTCGAGCCGCAGGATCTGCGCGAACGACCACGCTGCCTCTGCGCGCGTCGCCGGCTGTCCGGGTAAGAGCTCGAGCGAGTCCTGCGCCGCCGGATGGTTGAGGCGCAGCCCGAGCATGCGCGCGACCGCCTCGCTGCCGGTGTTCGGGGGCGGTTGCAGGCCCGCCTGCCGCAGTGTCGTCTGGATCGCGCGGGCGGCGTCGCCGAGGTTCAGGTAGCCGACGAGCGCCGCATCGAGCTGCTTGATCGAGACGGGGCGCGAGGGGAAGACGGCGCGATAGGCGACGTGCACCGCCACCGGCGGCGGCACCGCGGGAGTCGCCGCCGGCAACCACGACCTCGCCACCGCGACGGGCGTGAGGGCCGAAGGTGGAGGGAGCAGCGACCCCGGCGCGTTCGCGACGGTGACCTGCAGCACGGCGACGGCGTACCCGCCGCCGGCGAAGGAGATCTCGAGGGCGAGCTGATGCGGTCCGTCGGCGAGCGTGCCCGTGTCGACCGAGTCCACGTACGGCGCCGTCTCCGCCTTCGTCGTGCCGGCGCCGTCCACGGCGAAGTCGACGTGGTCGATCGCGCGTCCCGGGGCGTCGACCTGCCAGGAGACGACCCCGCCCACCGTCGAGCCGTCGACGAGCGTGGAGCGCACGACGAGCGGAGCCGGCGCGGGCGCGGCCGGCGGCGGGGTCGCCTGGAGCTGCGCCGTTGCCTGCAGCGCCTCCGCGAGCTGGGCCTGCGTCAGGGCCGACTCTGGGGAGAAGGTCGCCGGGGAGCTCCCGAGCACGCCCACCTTCGTGACGGCGCGGATCTGCGGCGCAGCCCAGTCGGGCGCGGCCGGCCCGGCCGCGAGCGCGCTGCCGGCGCCACAGAAGAGCGCACCGGAAAGCGCGCAGCCGACGGCGGCGGCGAGGATCGCGACCCTGCGAAGCGGCGGGCGGTGCGTGAGGCGGCGGTCGATCATCCCGTTCGTCGATCGCTATCGGCCGCCGGGCTCCCCGGCATGAGCCGTAGGCTCGACGGAGGCTCTCGGGGAGCGCAGGTGCCGGCTTTGCCGGCGTCGGAGCGGGTATGAGCCGTAGGCTCGACGGAGGCTCTCAGGGAGCGCAGATGCCGGCTTGGCCGGTGCCGGAGCGGGCATGAGCCGTAGGAAGGCGAAGCTCGGGCCGCTCTCGGTACTGTCGATCGTGCGCGAGCTGCGGCGCGGCGAAGGGGATCGGCGGCCGCTCGCGGTCGCGGGTGCGGGAGAGCTGGTGCCGCTGCTGGCGCGTGAGCTGCGGAGCGGCGGCGACGCGGCGGCGGTGGTCGAGGGACGGGTCGAGGGTGCGGCGGTGCTCGTCTGGGTGGGGCCGACGGACGAGGGGCGTCTGCGTGCCGCGGCGCGTGCCGGCGTTCCGATCGTCGCCGTCACCGACGAGAGGACGGTGCCGTACGTGCTCGCAGCCGACGTCGTGCGGGTGCCGCCGGGACGGGGCTTTCCGGTCGCCGAGATCGCGGACGCCGTCGCCCGCCGCCTCGGCGAGGACGGCACGGCGCTCGCTGCCCGCCTGCCGGTGCTGCGCCCGGCCGTCTGCGACGAGCTGATCCGATCGTTCGCGAAGAAGAACGCGCTCGTGTCGGCCGCGATCTTCGTGCCCGGCGTCGACATGCCGGTGTTGACGCTGAACCAGGCACGGCTCGTGCTGCGCATCGCGCTGGCCTACGGACAGCAGATCGACAACCGCCGCGCGGCCGAGCTGCTCGGCGTCGTCGGTGCGGGCTTCGGCCTGCGCGCCGCGGCCCGCGAGCTGCTCGACCTCGTCCCCGTCGCCGGCTGGGCGGTGAAGGGCGCCGTCGCGTACACGGGCACGAAGGCGATCGGCGAGGCGGCCGTGCGCTACTTCGACGCGCGCGTCTAGACCGTCACACCGCTCGTCCGTCCGGTCCCGGACCTACGCTCCCTTCATCCCGAATGGAGGTGACGTCGTATGGCTCTGACCGGACACACAGAAGCGCTGGAGCTGCTCTTGATCGAGGAGGCGGATGCGTGGTTCGAGTACCTCGAGGTGACGCGTGCCCAGTCGGCCGTGCGCTACGTCGAGCTCGAGCCGTGGGCGTGGGCGAGGCTCTCGCAGCGGCTCCGCGCGATCACCGCCCGCCGCGGCAAGCTGCGTCCCGCGACCGAGGCTGCCTGACCCTGGATCGGGATCCGGGCTTGATACCCTGCGGGCAGGCCTATGCCAAGGCTTTTTCCGCACACCCCCGACGCGCGCCCGCAGCCGTTCACCGAACGGCACGCGAGGCTGCGCGCGACACGACAGGAGAGATCGTTTGCCACTGCCCTGGTTCCGGCGCAAGAAGTCGGAAGAGCAGGCGCCGTTCACGGCCGCCTCGAAAACCGCAGTATCCGAAGTTGAACCGCTGACCGTCGCACCCGCCGCCGAAAAGCCGGCGGCAGACGACGGGCAATCGAGCACGACACCGAAGAAGCGCCGCCGCGGAACCCGCGGCGGGCGCAACCGCAAGAAGCGGCCGGCCGGCTCCGTCGGCGTGGGCGCAGCACTCGACGCCGTCGACGAGTCGGGGCCGCACGAGGAGACCGACGCCCCGCAGGCGCGCAAGACGGCCGAGCGCAAGCCGCGCGACCGCACGTCGCAGTCTCGACGCCGAACCGCACCGAAACGCGCGCCGCTGCCGAAGGCGAAGCGCGAGCTCGTGATCTCCGTCGACGCCGGCGAGAAGCGCGTCGCCGTGCTCGAGGACGACCAGGTAGCCGAGGTCTATCTCGAGCGGCCGGAGCGCAGGTCGATCGCCGGCAACATCTATCTCGGGACCGTCGACAACGTGCTGCCGGGGATGGAGGCCGCGTTCGTCGAGATCGGACTCGAGAAGAACGGCTTCCTGTACGTCGACGAGATCGTCGGCCCGGAGCTCGAGGGCCGCAAGGGAGCGCGCAAGATCCAGGATCTGATCCAGCGCGGCCAGAGCGTGCTCGTGCAGGCGGTGAAGGATCCGATGAAGACGAAGGGCGCGCGGCTGACGACGGAGGTGTCGCTGCCGGGGCGCTTCGTCGTCTACGTCCCGCACGGCGACGGCCTCGGCGTGTCCCGGCGCATCGAGGACGAGGAGCGGAACCGCCTGAAGGGGATCCTCAAGGAGATCGCACCGGCAAAGGGCGGGGTGATCGTGCGCACGGCGGCCGAGGGCGCCTCCGCCGAGGACATCGAGCGCGACCTCGACTTCCTGCAGCGCCTGTGGAGCTCCATCGTGGCGCGCGCGAAGGACGCCTAGGCGCCGTCTCTGATCTACCAGGAGGCTGAGCTGCCGCTGCGGGTCGTCCGCGAACTTTTTTTTTTATACTTCGTTCGGCTGCTTGG
>JBOGZX010000462.1:0-5026 GCA_050697615.1 Gaiellaceae bacterium | reverse complement strand
CGGCGCAGCACGAGGTCCAGCTCACCGACTCCGAGCCAGGCGTTCGCATCGAGGATGCGGTAGCCACGCAGGCGGTACCACCAGGCGGCGCGGCGCTCGGAGCCGTTCGCGCCGCTCAGGCGTCGGCCGCGAGCAGCTCGACCTGCTCCTCCGTGCGGTAGGCGAGCGCGCGGAGCGAGCGGCGGTGGATCTCGCACGGCCCGCGCTCCCGCACGATCCGCGTGTGGGCGGGAGTGATGTAGCCGACATGCGAAGCGAACCCGTAGGCCGGGTACAGCGCGTCGGCGAAGCGCATGTACCGGTCGCGGGTCACCTTCGCGACGATCGAGGCAGCCGCGATCGCCGCGCTCTTCGTGTCACCGTCGACGACAGCTCGATGCGGCGGCGCGGAGGGCCCGAGCTTGAAGCCGTCGACCAGCGAGACGTCGGCCGGCTGGCACGCCCGGAGGGCGGCGCGCAGGCCGCGCAGGTTCGAGCGGTGCAGTCCTTCGCGATCGATCACGCCCGGCGGAAACACCTGAACCGACACCCGCTCGGCGCAGCCGAGCACCGCCCGGTACAGCTCCTCACGCGTCGTCTCGCCCACCTGCTTCGAGTCGTTGAGCAGCGACAGCGGCCGGACGCGATGGTCGCGCAGGCACCCGTAGTCGAGCAGTACGCCGGCGACGACGAGCGGGCCTGCGAGCGGGCCCCTCCCCGCCTCGTCGGCTCCCGCGACGAAGCGGACGCCGAGGCTGCGATCGAACCGCAGCAGCTTCTGTCCCGTCCGTCTCGGCGCCACGAGCCGAGGATAGCCCGGCTTCCGGCCCCTCCCCGCGCTGTTCACTGCTTGTTGCGAAGAAGTACGACGGTTACAGCGGGCGGACGCAGTCGACGCCCCTGCGCTGCAGCACGACCGTCCAGCGGCCCCTCTTCCGGGTCAGGTGCAGCTGGTCGCAGTCGGCCGGAGTGTGGCGGATCAGGCAGATGAAGTCGGGCGTCGTCGACATTCCCGCGGGCGACTTGAACCCGGAGCTGCAGACGACGTCGCTCGGCTCGCCGTGCGTGCGCGCCCACGTCTTGGCGTGCGCGAGAGCCTCGTCGTGCGCCGCCGTCCCGCAACCTGCGGCGACGAGGCCCACGATCACGAGGAGCGCGGCGAGAAGTCTCAGCGCTGGCGCAGCTCGCGGACGCGAGCCTTCTTGCCGACCTTGCCGCGCAGGTAGTAGAGCTTCGCGCGGTTGACGTCCCCGATCGCCTGCACCTCGATCTTGTCGATCTTCGGCGAATGCAGCGGGAACGTCCGCTCGACGCCGACGCCGAACGAGTTCTTGCGCACCGTGAACGTCTCGCGCGCCCCGGCTCCCTGCCGCTTGATCACGATCCCCTCGAACACCTGGATGCGCCGGCGCGCACCCTCGATCACGCGGAAGTGCACCCGCACCGTGTCACCCGCCTTGAACCGGGGGACCTCGCGTAACTGGCGGCGCTCGATGTCCTGGATGACGGTGCTCATGGTGAGGACGGCCCGGAGGCCGCGGCCATGGTAGCGAAACGGCGCGAAGCCGGCCCGCTACCGGACCGAAACCCGGCTCGGCGGCCAGTAGGTCGCGAAGACCTTGCCGATCAGGTTCTTCCGCGGCACCGTTCCCCAGGCACGCGAGTCGCACGACGAGGCGCGGTTGTCGCCCATCATAAAGTAGTGGTCGGGCGGGATCTTGATCGGCCCCATCGTCCGGTCGTCCCGCCGGCCGGCCTGGATGTACGGCTCGTTCAGCCGCTTGCCGTTGATGTAGACGTAGCCCGACCGCTCCTCCCAGACGTCGCCGGGCAGACCGATCAGGCGCTTCACGAACGTCCCGCCGGCCCCGCAGCGCACCGCGGCGAGCGGCGGCGTCTTGAACACCACGATGTCGTTCCTCCTCGGCGACGAGAAGCGGTAGCAGAAGCGACAGGCGAGCACGCGGTCGGAGAAGCGCGACTCGCAGCCCGGCGCGGGCCGCGCACAGTGCAGCGTCGGCTCCATCGAGCTCGACGGGATCCGGTAGGGGTTGACGACCCACGCCTTGATCGCGAGCACGATCGCGATCGCGCCGACGATCGTGACGAGCCAGTCGATCGTCACGCGCCAGCCGTGAGGCAGACCCTCGGTGAGCCGGTCGATCGGATTCCTCAGCGCACGTGCTCCTTCCGCCAGCTCTCGATCCGCGCATGGTCGCCCGAGAGCAGCACGTCGGGCACCCGCCAGCCGCGGAACTCCGCCGGCCGTGTGTAGTGAGGGTACTCGAGCGCGCCGCCGAGCTCCGGCGAGAACGACTCGAGCTCCCCCGAGCCCTCGCTGAGCGCACCCGGCAGCCGCCGCGCGATCGCGTCGACGACCACCATCGCCGGCAGATCGCCGTTGGAGAGCACGTACGGCCCGATCGAGACGGCCTCGGTCGCGAGATGCTCCACGATCCGCTCGTCGAAGCCCTCGAAGCGCGCCGAGAGCAGCGTCACCTGGGTCTCGGACGCGAGCTCCTCGACGAGCGCCTGCGTCAGCTGCCTGCCCTGCGGCGAGAGCGTCACCACGCGGCCCGGGGGCGACCCACCGTACGCCGCGTCGAGGGCGGCCGCGACGACGTCGACGCGCAGCACCATCCCCGCACCGCCGCCGTAGGGCTCGTCGTCGACCTGCCCGTTCCGCAGAGGCGTCGAGTCGCGGTAGGAGAAGAGGCGCAGGTCGAGCTCTCCGCCCAGCACGGTCGCGACCGGCCGCTGCTCGGTCAGCCACGCGAACGCATGCGGGACGAGCGTGAAGACGTCGAGCCGCATCAGTCGGCGAATCCGGATGCGACAACAAGCCGGCGCGCGTCGAGATCGACGTCGCGCACGCAGTCGGAGACCATCGGCAGCAGCACGCCCGTGTCGAGCACGAGCACGTCGTTCGCCACGCCGGGGGTCACGTCACTCACTGTTCCGAGCTCGCGGCCGCCCTCCTCCGCCACGGCGAGCCCGATCAGCTCGAAGACGTAGAACTCGTCGTCGTCGGTCGGCGGCAGCGCCGCGCGCTCGACCTCGAGTGCCGCGCCTCGCTCGACCGCGCGGTCGACCTTCACCACCGGGCGCCCCTGCGCGTGCCGCAGCGCCACGACCTCCACCTCCTGCCCGCCCGCGAGGAACCGCGAGCCCGGCCGCCACCAGCGGTCGTCTCCGCTCGGCCGCTCGACGTAGAACGACCCGTCGAGCCCGTGCGGCTTGCCGACGCGGCCGATCGCGATGCGTTTGCTCAACGTCGTTCCCGCTCCGGCGCCGGCGAAGCCGGCACCTGCGCCCCCTCATCGCCTCCGTCGAGCCTACGGCTCATCTCGAACTGCCGGATCGCGTCGTTGCGCGAGGGCGCGACGAGCAGGTTCTCGGCGATGAGCTCCTCGCCCCCGGGCCAGCCGCTCGCACGAATGCCGGCGATCGCGCGCTCGACGTCGATCGGGGTCCGGCGGAACGACGGCTCGCCGTCGGCGACAAGCGTCCAGAAGGCCGCCACGTCGTCCTCGTACGGCATGCCGACCGATCCGGCGTTGACCACCCGCAGATCGCCCACGGTGCGATCGAACTGGTGGTGGGTGTGGCCGATCACGACCGTGCCGCGGGCTCCGGCGAAGCTTCGACGGACTTCCGCCTCAGGGGTCAGAGCCGTCGTCGCCGGCAGGTCGCTCGTCGGAGTCGCGTGGCAGTACAGCACCTCGTCGACGACCGCCGTGAGCGGGAGCGACGAGATCCAGGCGAGATCGTCGGCGGAGAGGTGCGAGCGATCCCAGTCGTTCGTCGGCGCCTCCCGCTCGCAGTTCCCGCGCAGCACGCTCGCCTCCAGGGAACGCACGATCGCAACGGTCTCGCGGGGACAGGGCCCGTAGACGAAGTCGCCGCCGACGACGAGCGCGTCCGCGTCGACGTCCGCCAGGACCGCTTCGAGCGCCCACGGCATCGCGTGCACGTCGTACAGCGCCGCGACCCTCATCCCGCTATTCCGGATCGGCGATCTCGACCAGCACGCGCCGCCCCTCGCGGACGGCGCTCGCACGCACGAGCGTGCGCAGCGCGCGCGCGATCCTGCCGTTGCGGCCGATCACCTTGCCGACGTCGCCGGCGGCTACGTGGAGGACGAGCACCAGCACCCCGTCGCGCTCCTCGGTCTCCACGCGCACCGCGGCGGGATCGTCGACCAGCTCGCGTGCGAGATACGCGAGCAGCTCCGCCATCAGCGGCGCACCCCTACCGTTCGATGCCCGAGATCTTGATCAGCTTCGCGACCGCCTCGGTGGGCTGCGCACCCTTGCCGAGCCAATCGGAGACCTTCGCGGCGTCGAGGTCGATCGTCGAGGGATCGGTCTGCGGGTTGTACCGGCCGACGATCTCCAGGAACTTGCCGTCGCGCGGCGAGCGCGAGTCGGCGGCGACGACGCGGTAGATCGGGTTCTTCTTCGAGCCCACTCGGGTGAGCCTCAGCTTCACTGCCATCTGTGTCCTTTACCTCCGTCCGGCCTTCTTTTTCTTGCGCTTCGACGATGCCTTCCGCGTGGCGGAGGGCTTGCTGCCGGGCGCGTGCTGGTTCGGGAGGGCCGGCATCTTCCCCCGTCCCATCTGCTTCATCATCTTCTCCATCTGCTTCCGTGCCTCGAGCAGCTGGTTCACCTGCTCCACGGTCGAGCCGGAGCCGTTCGCGATCCGGATCCGCCGCTTGCCGTCGATCACGATCGGGCTGCGCCGCTCCTGCGGCGTCATCGACAGCACGATAGCCTCGACGCGGCCGAGCTGGCGCTCGTCGACGTCGACGTCTCCGAGCGACGCATCCATGCCGGGGATCATCTTCAGGATGCCCTTGAGCGGACCCATCCGCCGCAGCATCCTGTAGGCCTTCAGGAAGTCGTCGAACGTGAACTGGCCGGCGCGCAGGCGCTTCTCCATCTCGGCCTGCTCGTCGTCGGCAACCGCGGCTTCGGCACGCTCGATCAGCGTGAGCACGTCGCCCATGCCGAGGATCCGCGACGCCATCCGGTCGGGGTGGAAG
>JBOGZX010000461.1:0-2151 GCA_050697615.1 Gaiellaceae bacterium | reverse complement strand
CGCTGCGCGCGCTCGTGCTCGCGAACAACGGCATCGCACCCGACCCGGCTGCCTTCGACGCGGTCAATCGCGCCGCCGCACGCGTCTCGCTGCGGCTCGAGGCCGCCGGAACGCTGTGCGTGGCGGCGGACGGCGATGCACTCGACGAGATCGTCGCGGTCGCCTTCCGGGCGATGCTCGACGGCAGCTGGGCTCGGCTGAAGGCGTGCCGCACTTGCGGCTGGTCGTTCCACGACTACTCGCCGAACCGCTCCGCCACCTGGTGCTCGATGCAGCTCTGCGGCAACCGGACGAAGACGCGCGCCTACCGCCGCCGGCGCAGCGTCCGGTAGCGCTATGCGACGCCGAGCAGCAGCGCGAGCAGCGCCTTCTGCACGTGCAGGCGGTTCTCCGCCTCGTCCCAGATCGCGGAGCGCGGGCCGTAGAGCACGTCCGCATCGATCTCCTCGCCGGGGTGGGCGGGCAGGCAGTGCATCACGAACGCGTCCGGCGCAGCGAGCGCGAGCAGCGTCTCGTCGAGGCGGTACGGCTCGAGGTCGCGCAGCCGTGCGCCCCGCTCGTGCTCCTGGCCCATGCTTATCCAGGTGTCGGTGACGACGACGTCTGCGCCCCGCACGGCCTCGCGCGGGTCTTCGAGGACAGTTAGTAACAGACTGTTACGTAGGCCCTTCCCTGGTTCGTAGCCGTTCGGGCAGGCGGCGACCACGTCGTAGCCGAGCAGCCGGCCGAGCTCGGCCAGCGAGACGAGCACGTTCGACCCGTCGCCGACCCATGCGACCCGCGCGCCCTCGAGCGATCCCAGCCGGTCGCGCATCGTCAGGGCGTCGGCCAGCGCCTGGCACGGGTGCTCGTCGGCGGTGAGGGCGTTGACGACGGGGATCGTCGCCCACTGCGCCCATTCCTCGAGCTCGGCGTGGTCGTGCGTCCGCACGGCCAGCACGTCGAGGTAGCGCGACAGCGCACGCGCGGTGTCGGGCAGCGACTCGCCGCGCGAGAGCTGTAGCTCCTCGGGCGTCAGCGGAATCGCGACGCCGCCGAGGTGCGCGATCGCGACCGAGAACGACACCCGCGTGCGCGTCGAGTGCCTCGAGAAGTACAGCCCCAGGGTCGCGCCGGGCGCGAGCGGCCGCCGGTCGCCTTTCAGCTCCGTCGCGAGGTCGAGGATCGCCTCGGCCTCCGCCGGGACGAGGTCGCCGATCCGCAGCAGGTCGCGTCCGGCCAGGGAGAGCGGCAGTGGCGTCGTCATGCCCAGCGTTCCTGCGCGGCCCTGACGGCGGCCGCGACGTCGATGCCGCGACCGAGCAAGTAACAGTCTGTTACAAGCGGCGCCTCGAACGTGCCGGAGCGGACGGCGGCCGCCACCTGCTCGTGCGCGTCGCGGAAGGGCATGCCGCCGGCGACGAGCGATTCGGCCGCGTCGGTCGCGCGCAGCAGCGGATCTGCGGCGGCGCCCGCCAGCCGCTCGTGGTCGAACGAGAGGCCGTCGACGAGCACCCGCAACGCTCCGAGCGCTCCGGCGACGTCGCGTCGCGCGGAGAACACCGGCGTCTTGTCCTCCTGCAGGTCGCGATCGTAGGCGAGCGGCAGCGACTTGATCGTCGCGAGCAGCCCGGCGAGCCGCCCGATCGCGGTGCCCGCCTTGCCGCGCGCGAGCTCCGCGACGTCGGCGTTCAGCTTCTGCGGCATGATCGACGAGCCGGTCGCAGCCTCCTCCGGCAGCCTCGCGAAGCCGAACTCGCTCGTCGTCCACAGCACCAGCTCCTCGCCGATCCGCGACAGATGCGTGAACAGCACCGCGGCCGCATACAGATAGTCGAGGGCGAAGTCACGGTCTGCGACGGCGTCGATCGAGTTGCGCATCGCGTTCGGCGGCGCCGGTAGCGGCAGCGTCGAGCCGGCGAGTGCCCCGGCGCCCAGCGGCGAGGGCGCCGCCTGTGCCGCCGCGAACGCGAAGCGGGCCAGGTCGCGCTCGAGCATCTCCACCCAGGCGAGCAGGTGGTGTCCGAGCGTCACCGGCTGGGCCGGCTGCAGGTGCGTGTAGCCGGGGATCGGCGTCTCCGCCTCGGCCTCGGCGCGCACGAGGATCGAGCGCGCGAACGCCGTGATCGCGGCCTCGGCGTCCAGGCACGCGTCGGCGACGTACAGGCGGAA
>JBOGZX010000460.1:0-8182 GCA_050697615.1 Gaiellaceae bacterium | reverse complement strand
GATCTATCACGGCAAGATCGACAAGTCGCTCTTTGCGGCGGTGCAAAGCGCGAGCACGGGCGAAGCGGCCCAACTCCATTAGCCTCCATCACCTTTCACACGGCCCCGCAACGACGCCTGCGAGGCGTGCGCGATCACCACGCCCGCGAATCTCGGAAAGAGTTCGCGACTTCTTTTCCGCATAACGGATGCACTCTCACGATGCTAGGCGCCATGAGCCCAGTGTTCGGATGCGACGGGATTGCACTATTAGCGTATGTGCTAATCTCCTTAGCATGGTTGGCATCGACGGCTATAAGGCACTCGCCGACCCCACTCGGCGCCAGATCCTGAAGCTGCTTCGAGAGGGTGACTTGCCGGCGGGGGCAATCGCGGCGCAGTTCGAGATGACGTGGCCGTCGGTCTCGCGGCACCTGAGCGTCCTCTCCTCAGCCGGGCTGGTTCGAGTGACCCGTCACGGGCAGCTGCTCGTCTACTCACTGACCACCTCGGTGCTCGCGGACATCGTCACCGAACTCGCAGACATAGCGCGTGTCAACCAGCCGCAATCGAAAGGGCAGGCGCCTACGGGTATGGAGGTCAGCGAGCCAACCTCATGAATCAAGGAGGAACCAGCGAATGAACGGAATCGGATTGGCAGTTCTACTGGTAGCCGTCAGCGTGGTCTCGCTCACTGCGGGTTGGGTGTTCCGCGACGCGCGCGCACGCGGGCTGCCGCTTCGCAAGGCCTTGACCTGGGCCGCTCTCTCCTCGCAGGAATGGCCACTCCTCTTCTTCCTCTACCGCCGCGTCCGCCCCCGCCATGTCCGCGGCGGCGACGACAGCACAATGGCGGTTGAACCGTGAAAAGCAGGCACCGTACTGCGCTGACCGCCGCGGTCGGGCTCACGCTCGCCGAGGCTGCGGTGGTCACACGCCGTCGCGGCTCGCTACTCGGGGTCGACACGATCGTCCGCTGCCGACACGGCCATCTCTTCACAACCATCTGGATACCAGGCGCGTCCCTCAAAGCGATCCGACTCGGCCCCTGGAGACTCCAGCGCTGCCCCGTCGGACACCACTGGACCATCGTCACACCGATCAACGCAGCGGGACTCACAGACGCCGACCGTACGCTTGCGTCCGAGCACCACGACCTACGTCTCCCGTAAGCGCCCGGTGAGAGACATCCCCGAACCAGAGAAGCTCGAGGCTCCGACGGAAACAACATCAAGACGTTGTTCCAGGCTCAGCTCTCGGCGCTGGGGGCCCTACCCGCGGCGCACTGACGCGGAGAGAGGGCGTTACTTCCGGGAGGCGGCGGCGCGGGCTCGCGGCGCCGCCTTCTTCGTGCCCTGGGACGGCGTCGTCTTCGAGCCCGCCTTCGACCCCGTCTTCGAGCCCACCTTCGCCTTCGAGTCGGCGACGGAAGCGCGCAGCGCCGCCATCAGGTCGACCACCGGCGTCTCCGCAACCGGCTCGGGCGCCTCGATCTCCTGCCCGGCGAGCTTCGCCTCGAGCACCTGGCGCAGCGACTCGCGATACTCGCTGCGGAGCCCCTCCGGATCGAAGGGCGCAGCGAGCGACGCGATGATCTGCTTCGCCAGCTCGAGCTCTGGGGCCCGCACCTCGGAGCCTGCGACGGCCTCGTCGATCTCGTCGTGGTCCTTCACGTCCTCGTGCACGAACAGCGTCTCGAGCGCGAGCGCGTCGCCCAGCGGGCGGATCAGGCAGAGCTTCTCCTTGCCCGCCAGCACGAAGCGGCCGAGCGCGGCGACCCGGGCGTCCTTCATCGCCTCCAGCAGCAGCACGTAGGGACGGCGGGCGGCCTCGGCGCCGGCAGGGACGAGGTAGTAGGTGCGGTCGAAGTAGATCGGGTCGACCTCCTCGAGCTGCACGAAGGAGCCGATCTCGATCGACCGCGACGTGTCTCGCTGCTCGATCGCTTCCAGATCGGCGTCCTCGACCGTCACGAACTGCCCCTTCGCGACCTCCCAGCCGCGCACGAGCTCGTCGGAGGAGACGTCGCGCTCGTGCACCGGGCACCAGCGCTTCTGCTTGATCGGCGTCCCGCACTCGCGGTGCAGCATCCGGAACGACACGTCCGACTGACGGGATGCCGGCTTCGTCGCCGGCGCGAGGCCGACGGGAATGCCGACGAGACCGAAGCTGACGGATCCGTTCCAGGTTGTGCGCATGAGGGAGAATTGTAGAGGGACCGGCCGGATTCGGCCTCGCCGCGCAGTGTCCTCCGAGTAGATTGGCGCCGTGGCCGGCGCGCGGACGATCGCCAACCTGTGGCGAAACGCGATCGCGGAAGGGCGGCACGGCACGGCGTACCTGCACGAGGTCGACGGCGAGTGGCGCGAGGTCACCTGGGCCGAGGCCGCGGAAGCCGTCGACGAGCTGGCGAACGGCCTGCTCGCCGCGGGCGTCCGGAAGGGCGACGCGTTCGGGATCCTCGCCCGCACCACGCTCGAGTGGGCCCTCTTCGACTTCGCCCTCGCGCTCGTGGGCGCCGTGGGCGCACCGGTCTACGCCTCGAGCTCGAAGGGCGACGCGCGCTACGTGCTGGAGCACTCGGAGTCGGTGGGCGTGCTGGTGGAAGACGACGAGCAGCGCGCGAAGGTCGAGACGCTCGGCCTCTCGACCGTGCTCGCCTTCGAGGACCTGCCGGCGCTGCGCGCGCGCGGACGCGCCTACGCCGCGGAGCATCCGGACGAGCTCGCCGAGCGCGCGGACTCGATCGAGGAGGACGACCTCTTCACCTTCATCTACACCTCCGGCACGACGGGCCCGCCGAAGGCCTGCATGATCCGCCACCGCAACTACTACGCGATGGTGCAGAAGGGCGACGAGATGGACGGTCGGCTCACGGAGCCGGACGACCTGATGCTCCTCTACCTGCCGCTCGCCCACAACTACGGCAGGCTGCTGCACCTCTCCGGGGCCTACATCGGCTACACGATCGCCTTTCTGCCCGACCCGCTGCGCGCCGGAGCGGAGCTTCCGCGCGTCCGTCCGACGCTCTTCCCGAGCGTGCCGCGCGTGTACGAGAAGATCCATGCCGCCGTCGTCGCCGGCTTCGACGAGACGACGGGCCGGCGGCGGGCGCTCGTCGACTGGGCGCTTCGCGTCGGGACACGGGTGTCGCGTCTGAAGCAGGCGAACCAGCCGGTGCCGCCGGGCCTCGCCCTGCGGTACCGGGTCGCCGACGCGCTCGTCTACCGCAAGGTGAAGGAGCGGCTGGGCGGACGGCTGCGGGTCGCGCAGGCCGGCGGTGCGCCGCTGTCACGCGAGATCGCGGAGTTCTTCCACGCGATCGACATCCCGATCCTCGAGGGCTACGGCCTGTCGGAGATCACGACCGCGGCGACCGTCAACCGGCAGCACGACTTCAGGTTCGGAACGGTCGGCAAGCCGCTGCCCGGCGTCGAGATCAGGATCGCGGAGGACGGAGAGATCCTGATCCGCTCGAACACCGTCTTCGCCGGCTACTACCGCGACGAGGCCGCCACGGCGGAGGCGCTCGACGCCGAGGGCTTCGTGCACACCGGCGACGTCGGCCACCTCGATGAGGACGGCTTCCTCGTGATCACCGACCGGAAGAAGGACATTATCGTCACCGCCGGCGGCAAGAACGTGGCCCCGCAGAACCTGGAGAACGACCTGAAGGCGCACCGGATCGTGTCGCAGGCGCTCGTCGTCGGAGATCGGAAGCCGTACGTCGCGGCGCTGATCACCGTCGAGCCCGAGCTCGCCGGCGCCGACGTGACGGCCGAGGTGCAGCGGGCAGTGGACGCGGTCAACGAGGGTCGGTCGCGCTACGAGCAGATCAAGCGCTTCCGCGTGCTGCCGCGCGACTTCGAGCTCGAGCGGGGCGAGCTGACGCCGACGCTGAAGCTCCGCCGCAAGGTGGCGCTCGAGCACTTCGCCGCCGACGTCGAGGCGCTGTACGACTGACGGTTCGACGCCGTCAGTCGTACGCCCCGCTAGAGGATCCGGCGGGCGCCGACGTACGTCGCCGCGTACCAGCCCTCGTCGAGCGAGGAGATCTTGACGACGTCGCCGGCGTGAGGAGCTTGCACGAACTGGTCGCTGCCGATGTAGATGCCCACGTGCCCGACGCCGTCGAAGAAGACGAGGTCGCCGGGCTGCAGCTGATCCCGCGAGATCGGAACTCCCATCGCGTAGAGGGCATACGTCGAGTGCGGCAGCGACACCCCGACCTGCGCGAACGCCCACATTACGAGCCCCGAGCAGTCGAAGCCGCCGGGCGCGGCGCCGCCCCACACGTAGGGCGTATTGAGCTGCGAGAGCGCGACGGCGACGACACCGCCGTGCGTCGGCGGCGGGGCGATGATCGTGTCGGACTGCGGCGCGACCGCCGAGACGCCGACGACAGTGTCCTGCGTCTGTTGCTGCGCGATGCGCTGCTGCTCGGCCAGCCGCGCCCGCGCGTCGTTCGCCATCTGCAACTGGCGCGCCCGCTGGTCGGCGACGATCTTCGCGATCTCACCACGGATCGAGGAGAGCAGCCGGCTCTGCTCCGCAACCTTCCCCTCGATCGCGTTCCGCGCGGCGGCGCGCTCGGCCACGACCTGCTGCTGCCGGGCGTGCGCCTTCGCGAGCGCCCGTCCGCTCTGCTCGACGGCGGTGCGGAAGCTCTTGACCTGGTCGATCACCTTCGCGTCGAGAGACGTGACGCTGGTCGCGCTCTCGAGCTGGTTGATCATGTCGTCGAGGCTCCTCGCCCCCAGCACGACGTCGAGCGTCGAGGTCTGATCGGAGGTGTAGAGCGTCACCAGCCGCTGAGCGATCACGCGCTGGCTCACCTTCAGGTTGTGCTTTGCGACCCGAAGGGCGCGGCGGTTCTCCTGCAGGTTGGCGCGGATCCTCCCCAGCTGGGCCGTCGCCGCCGCGTACTGCGACCGTGACTGCTCGAGCTGATCGGAGAGCTGCTGCAGCTCTCCGATCACCTGCTGCGCCTCGGCGCGCTTGGAGCCGATCGACGGGTCGCCAAGCGCCGGGACTGCCGCCACGAGAGCGATGCAGATCACCGCGAGAACGTACGGCGCCTGTCCCGACCTACTGATACCGACTCCCCTGACGGGGACGGGACGGGCGCACCGGGAGGGGCCGGTACGTCACGAGTACGGGAGGCTACCAGCGTCCGCGGACGAACGTCAACCAAACCGACGTCGAAACCTCCTCAATTCTGCACCGACGAGGCGCCTCCTTCTCCGGCACTGTGGTACGGTCCGCGCCCGTGCTCGGGGAGGCACACATGCCGAAGCGGCGCCTGTTTCCGCTTGCGGCCATCGCACTGGCCGTCCTCGCGGCCCCCGGCGTCGGCGGTGCCGACTCCGCGCCGCATGCCGCGGCAGCGCTGCACGCGCAGAGCTCGAAGCTCGCGGCGCGGTCGCGGGCGGCGGTGCTCGAGCTCTACGCGCTCGACCAGCAGCTCGGAACGACACAGCGGCGGCTCGCCGGGCTGCGCCTTCAGAGGGCGACGTTGCGCGCGGAGCGCGCGAGCCTCCTCCGGCAGCGCGCGGTGGGCAGGCGCAGCACGCGGATCGCACAGGCGCGTCTCGGAAAGCGCCTCCGGCTCCTCTACGAGCAGGGCACCGTCGAGCCGCTCGAGATCGTGCTCGGCGCCCGGAGCCTCGACGATGCAGTCTCGAGCCTCGACAGCCTGACCCGGGCCGGAGCCGAGGACGAGGCCGTCGTTCGCGAGCTCCGCACCGCGCGCAAGGCGCTGGACGCGGCGTCGGCGGCGATGGCGTCACGCGCGCGGGCTCTCGCGGCGGCGACCCTGCAGGCTCGGGCAACGGCCCGGGCGCTCGAGCAGGGGAGGTCGGCTCGCGCCGCCTACATCGCCGCGCTGACCGTGCGGCGGAGGCTGAACGAGGCCCAGATCGCCTCGACGATCGACCGGGCACGCGCCGCACAGGTGCGAAGCCTCCGGCTCTCACCCCCGCCCACGCGCACCGTCACGGTCGCGGCCCCCTCCCACGCCGGACGCACGCCCGTCCAGGGCCGGACGATCACGGTGTCGTCGACCGGGTACTCGCTCGGCGGCACCACCTCGACCGGGCTTCCGACGGGCTGGGGCGTGGCCGCGGTCGATCCGTCGGTGATCCCGCTCGGCACGCACATGACGGTCCCCGGCTACGGCGAGGCGGTCGCCGCCGACACCGGCGGCTCGATCGCGGGCGCGACGATCGATCTCTGGTTCCCGTCGCGCGCGCAGGCCGGCGCCTGGGGCCGGAGAACGGTCACGGTCGTTCTGCATTAGCCTGGATCCGCCGAGATGCGTGACTGCGGGGCGTCCGACTGGGCCGTCAGGACGCGCCGCCGTGACGCGGAGCGCACCGGCCGGGTGGAGGTGCCGCAGGCGCCGGAGCCCGGGCGGGAAGCGGCCTGGCGAGCTCAGGCGGGCGCACCGCCCGCGCGAGCGCGGTGGATCCAGGATTAGCCCGGGACGGGCTACACTTCGGCGGCCTGCGAAGGCGCCCAGGTAGGCCCAGCTGAACGACCCGGCGAACAACCCCGAATCCGTCATGCCGCGCGTGCTGCTCGTGGATGACCACGACCTGTTCCGCACGGGCCTCCGCAACCTGCTCGAGGAGCAGGGCGTCCAGATCGTCGGCGAGTGCCAGAACGGGACCGAGGCGCTGCGCGCCGTGCGCGAGCTGACGCCCGAGGTCGTGGTCATGGATCTGAACATGCCGGGGATCAGCGGCGTCGAGGCGACCCGGCAGATCTCGATGATCGCGCCGTTGACGCGGGTGCTCGTGCTCACCATCTCCGATCAGGACACGGACGTCATGGACGCGATCCTGGCGGGCGCGTGCGGATACCTCCTCAAGAACGCGTCGATCGCCGAGCTGATCCACGGGATCGAGGCCGCGGCCGTCGGGGAGTCGCTCGTGTCGCCGACGATCGCCGCGAAGGTGCTGCAGCGGCTCCGCGCATCGGGCGCGTCGCATCACGAGGCCGAGCTGATCCAGTCGGAGCTCTCGGACCGCGAGATCGAGGTGCTGAAGCTGATCGCGAACGGCAAGGACAACGCCATGATCGCCGGCGAGCTGCACATCAGCCCGAAGACGGTCAAGAACCACATCTCGAACATCCTGATGAAGCTCCAGATCGACAACCGCATCCAGGCCGCCGTGTACGCGGTCCGCAGCGGGATCGTCTAGTCGCGAAGCGCGTCGGCGTGCTTCCGCAGCTCCGAGAGCCTGCGTCGAAGCGCTCGCAGCTCGGCGTCGTTGCGGTCGAGCTGCTTCGCGAGCGCGGCCAGCTCCTGCGCCAGGCGCGCCGAGTCGCCGTGGTGGATCCCGCGCGCGATCTCCGCGAGCCGCTTCTCGGCGCGCCACCGCTCCCCCTCGAGGCTCAGGGCCTGCGCGTAACCGTCGGTCAACGTCCGCTCGACGTCCTCGAGGTCGCTGTTCGAGGCGTCGATCAACGCCGCGATCTTGTCGAGTAGCTCGGTCACGGCCAGACGATTCTTCGTGTCGGACGTTTCATGGGCAAGGGCCGCGCGGCCCATCTTCGTCCCGGCCGAGGCCCAACACCGCCGAAACGTTGGTCACAATGAAGTGCGTGCGGAGGGGTCTCCTCGCCATCGTGCTCTTCTTCGTGTTCGCGCCCGCGGCGGCCGCGGCGCCGCCCCTCACCGCGCGGCTCGCGAACGCGCTCGCCGTTCCGGGCAGTCATCCCGCCGCGTCGGGCGCGGTCGCAGTCGATCTCCTCACGGGACAGACGTTGTTCGCGCGGAATCCGGACGTGCCGCTGCTGCCGGCGTCGAACGAGAAGCTGACGGTCACCTACGCCGCGCTCGTGGAGCTCGGCCCGGCCTACCGGTTTCGCACCCAGCTGCTCGGGCGCGGCTATCAGGACGGCGCGACCTGGCACGGCGACCTCTACCTGAAGGGATTCGGCGACCCGACGCTCGACTCGCTCGACCTCCGGCGGCTGGGAGCGCAGCTGAAGGGGGCGGGAATCCGGCGGGTCGACGGGCGCATCCTCGGAGACGAGTCGTGGTTCGATGCGCAGCGGACGGCGCCCGGCTGGAAGTCGTCGTTCTTCCTCTTCGAGTGCCCGGCGCTGTCGGCGCTCGTGGTCGATCACGGCGTCTACGAGCACCATCTGGCGCGCCTGCCGGCGGTCGCGGCCGCCGGGCGGTTCCGCCGCCTGC
>JBOGZX010000459.1:0-7527 GCA_050697615.1 Gaiellaceae bacterium | reverse complement strand
GGCCAGCCGCCGACGCGGAGGACGCGGCCATCGCGGCGGACGAGCCGGGCCGGCAGCGCGAGCGCGTCCAGCCAGCCGGCCGCCTGCTCGCCGCGGATGAGCGCTGCGGTGCTGGCAGTGTTCGCATCGACGCAGGAAGCGGCAGCCACGGTGACAGTGCGCCAGGGGGAGATGGCGGGTAGGCCGGTGCGCGGGTCGATCAGGTGGTGCAGTTCGCGGTCGCCGCGCCGCCAGCGGCGCACCTGCGTGCTCGAGGTCGCCACTCCGCCCGTGGTGATCGCAACCGTTTCGGCGACCCGGGCTCGGTCGGCGTGGTCGTCGGCGAGGCCGACGCTCCAGCCGCCCGGCGGCAGCGGACCGGCGACCGCGAGGTCGCCGCCGAGACTGACCAACACCCCTGCGGCGAGGCTCGCACGGATCCGCTCTGCGGCGCGGTCGGCGGCGAAGGCCTTCGCGCTCGCGCCCAGGTCGAGCTCGACCCCCGCCGGCAACCGCACCGTTCCCCGCGCGGCGTCGAGGTCGACCGCGCGCCAGCCCGGCACCGCGATCCGCCCGTGGGTGAGCCCGCGGCCGTCGGCGAGAACGAACGAGAAGTCGCGGTCGTAGCCGGCCAGCCGCAACGCCCGGCCGACGGTCGGGTCGACGGCACCGCCGGTCAGCTCGGCCGCGCGGAGCGCGACCCGAAGCGCCGCTGTGAACAACGGCCCGATCGAAACCGCGTCGCCGCGGGCGCGGTTGACGCGCGCGAGCTCGGAGTCGGGGCGGAAGCGGCTGCAGGCTCGGTCGATCGCGGCCAGCTCCTCCTCCAGCAAGAGGCGCGCCGGCTCGAGCGCGGACGGCTCGGTCACCCGGATCACGGCCGAGGTTCCGAGCGCGGCGAACTCCGACGACAGCGCAGCCGAGCTCACGAGCCGCCGGAGACGGCCACCGGCGGCGCGGGCGTCGCTGTCGGCGACTGAGCCGGCGGCTGCAACGGCGGCGGCGCCGGCGTCCGCGAGCGGCTACTGGATCCGGCATCGCGGGTGCGCGTGGTCCGCTGCTTGCTCGGATTGCTGGCGTGCGCCTGCTGGAGGCGGTGCCTGGCGGGCGGTGTGGAGCTGCGGCCGGGAAGCGCGTTCGCGGCCACGGCCGCAAAGACCCCGGTCAGGGCGACCGCGGCTGCGAGAGTGCGCCGCGTCAACCGCGACAGCCGCCGCAGACCGACATCACGCGCCGCCTCGCGAACTGGTGCGGGTTCGTCTGGTTGGTCGGTCATCACGCCGTAGTAGCGGACGAAGGTTGGAGAACGATTAGCCGCCGCGACGCTGGGTGCGAGCCCGGCGGAGCGGGAGCCGGCAAGGCTCCCGCCCGGGCGACGGCCCCGGCGGCGACGCCGAAGCGGCGCCCGCGGCCGCTCTGCACCAGCCCTCGAAGACGTCGCCGGGCTCGCCAAGCAGGAACGGGATCCGCGTCACCACCCCCAGCGCGGCCAGCAGCAATCCTGGTCGTCGAAGCCCGCAAACGGGCTCGACGCGCTCTCGCTGCTTCGCCGCGGCGGCTTCGACCTCGCCCTGGTCGACATGATGCTGCCCGAGCTGGACGGCTTCGAACTCGTGCGCCGAATCCGCCGCGAGGCGACACTCCCGATCATCCTCTTGGCCGCGCGCGGCGAAGAAAACGAGTCGGGTCGCCGGCCTCGAGCTCGGCGCAGACAACCACGTCGTCAAGCCCTTCTCCGCCCCCGGAGGTCGTCGCCCGCGCGCGCCGAGCTGCTCCGAGCCAACGGCTTCGGCGAGGGCGAGGGCTTGCTCGAACAAGGCTCTGTCCAGCTCGACCTCCTCGCACGCCGCTCAAGGCGTGGATTTAAGACTTTGGTAAGCGTGGCGCAAGGACGCGGCAACGTTCGGTTGCGATAGTCGCGCGGTAAACGCGACAGGAGGCTTGCGATGCGTTCGGCGGTGTTGGCGCTCGTCTGTACGGGGGTGTTGTCGGTGGTCGGTTCGGGGGTGGCCGCGGCCGGCACGATGCATCCGGAGCTTGGTGCGCGGTTGTCCGGGATGGGTGAGCACGGGATCGTCAACCTGACGCTCAAGGCAACCCGTCACGAGATGTGCTGGGCGTTCGACATTCCGACGAGAGGCGCGACCGCTGCCTCGGTGCGGGACGCGCACGGGATGCTCGTCGCGAAGCTCGGGTCGAAGTACTCGAAGAAGGGGTGCGCGATGGTGGCGAAGGCTGCGATTACGAGAGTCGAGTCGTCGCCGAGGAAGTACCGGGTCTGGGTGAACACGAAGGCGCATGCCGGCGAGTTGCGCGGCGCGCTGTTCGTCGGCATGGCACACATGTAACGGCGATCGGTGAGCGAAGGGAAACCACACCCGGCACGGCCCATTCCGAAGGAGCACGAGCTGCGGGTCGGCCGCTCCGTCTTCCTCGCCACCGTCGCGGGAGGCGTCTCGTCGCTTCTCTGGGGGAAGGCGGCCTGGGATCGTGTGAGCGGCGTCGTCTCTCCGGTCGCCAACACGCTCGCCCCTGTGTTACCGAGCTCGGGCTGGCGGATTTACAGTGTCGCCGACCACCTGCCGACGTTCAACCCGGACGCCTGGCGCCTGGGGGTCGGCGGCCTGGTTGCGAGGCCGCTGACGCTGAACTACCAGGAGCTCCGTGCGCTGCCGCGCGTGGAGCAGGTCTCGACGTTCCACTGCGTGACCGGTTGGACTGTCAAGAACGTCCGCTGGACGGGGGTGCGGATCTCTGACGTACTCGCCCCGACCGGGCCGAGCTCGGGCGCGCACGCTCTGCACTTCGTCTCGGCGGAGCATCCGTACCACGATTACCTGACGATGAGGCAGGCATCGCTGCAGGACGTTCTGCTCGCCTACGAGATGGACGGGAAGCCGCTCTCGCGCGCGCACGGAGCGCCGCTTCGGCTCGTCATCCCCGACATGTACGGCTACAAGAACGTCAAGTGGCTCGAGCGGATCGAGCTCGTGCCGCGGGTGAAGGACGGCTACTGGGAGGCGCTCGGTTACGACCGCGACGCCTGGATCGGGCGCTCGAACGGGTACGGCGCATGAGCTACGTCAAGCGCTTCTCGCGCACCGAGCGGCTGTTTCACTGGCTGAACGCGCTCTTCTTCTCCGTCCTCTTCGGCTCGGGCCTCGTTCTCTATCTGCCGAGCCTCGAAGTCGCGGTCGGCCGCCGCGGGCTGGTCAAGGACATCCACTTATGGGTCGGAGTCGCCTGGATCGGAGCACTCGCTCTCGTCGCGCTCGCTGGGGACCGGCGCGGCCTGCTCCGGACGGCCGGCGAGATCGACCGCTTCGACCGCGATGACCTGCGCTGGCTGACCGGGCAACGACCGGCCCCTCAGGGCCGCTTCAACGCCGGCCAGAAGCTGAACGCAACCCTGACCGCCGCATTGACCGTGCTCTTCGTCGTCTCCGGCCTGCTCCTCTGGCTCGGCGAGCGCGACACACGCTTCCGCTTCGCGAGCACCGTCGTACTGCACGACGGGCTCTTCTTCGCCGCGTTCTCTCTTCTCGTCGGTCACCTCTACCTCGCGATCATCCATCCGGCAACCCGTCACGCGCTCCGCGGCATGACCGTCGGCACGGTCAGCGAGGAATGGGCGAACCGCCACCACCCCAAGTGGAAGCCAGAATAGAAACGTGGCCACGATCCTCGTCGTCGACGACGAACCAGTCGTCCGCGACGTGGTTGTCCGCTACCTCCGCCGCGACGGCTTCGCGACGCTCGAGGCGGGCAACGGCGATGACGCCCGCGAGCTGATCGAAAGAGAGCAGCCGAGCCTCGTCGTTCTCGACGTGATGCTGCCGGGCACCGACGGACTGGAGCTCTGCCGTTGGATCCGCTCCCGTTCCGAGCTGCCCGTGATCCTGCTCACGGCACGCGTCGAAGAGTCGGACAGGATCGTCGGGCTCGAACTTGGCGCCGACGACTACGTTACGAAGCCGTTTTCGCCACGGGAGCTCGCCGTCCGTGTCCGCACCGTCCTCCGCCGCGCTGGCTCGACCCCGCCGGCACCGACGACGATCGCGGTCTCCGACCTGCAGCTCGATGGCGGCGCACGCCGTGTCACCCGGCACGGCGAGCCGATCACGCTCACCCTGAAGGAGTTCGACCTACTCTGGTTTCTCGCCTCCCACCCGGGGCTCGTCTTCTCCCGCCAAACACTGATGGAACGCGTCTGGGGCTACGAGGCCGCTTTCGACACCGGCACGGTGACCGTGCACGTCCGCCGCTTGCGGGAGAAAGTCGAGGCCGACCCCGCCCACCCCCGCCACCTGCAGACCGTCTGGGGCGTCGGGTACCGCTTCGACCTATGATCTGGCTCGCGTTCGTCGTGACCTCCGCCAGCCTCGCGGTCAGCCTGCCCGTCGCAAGGCTCCTTCGGCTCATCCCGCGCATCGGGCTACAGCTCGCCGGCCTCGCGTTCCTCTCGGTCTGCGTCCCGCTCGCAGCTGTCCTCCTCTCCGGCTGGGTCATGTTTCACATGGGCGCCGACGTGAAGATCCTCGCCGTCGCCGCCGGCTCCGCCACCGCCGCCGTCGTTGCCGGGCTGCTACTCGCCCACTCGATCGCCCGCCCGCTGCGCCAGCTCGGAACGGCCGCAGGTCTGATCGCCGCCGGTGACCTTGCCGCGCGCGCACCGACCACGGAGCGCGGCGAGCTCCGCACGCTCTCGACGGCGTTCAACACGATGGCAGCCTCCGTCGAGCAGCTCTTCGACGCCCGCCGCGAGCTCGTCGCCTGGGCGAGCCACGACCTACGAACACCGCTCGCCTCGTTGCGCGCACTCGTCGAGGCGGCCGAAGACGGCCTCATCGAACCGTCCGACTACCTCCCGACGCTCCGACACCAAACCTCGACACTGTCGAAGCTCATCGATGACCTCTTCGAACTCGCACAGATCGACGCCGGCGCACTGACGCTCCAACTCCAACGCACGGACATCGCGGACATCATCTACTCAACCCTGCAGACGCTCCGCCCCGAAGCCACTACCCGCCACATCAACCTCACCTCCCAGGCCGCCACCGGCACAACCGTCCGCGTCGCTCCGGAGAAGATCGAACGCGTACTCGCGAACCTGATCGCGAACGCGCTCCACCACACACCCGCCGACGGATCCATCGCCGTTCGCGTCGAGGAACACCCACCCCAGATATACGTCCACGTCGAGGACACCGGCACCGGCATCGACCCCGCAGCCTCGACGCGCATCTTCGAGCGCTTCTTCCGAGCCGACCGCGCCCGCAGCGGCGGCGGCGCCGGCCTCGGACTCGCAATCGCCCAAGGACTGATCGAAGCCCACGGCGGTCAAATTTGGGCCGAGAACCAACCAAACGGCGGCGCCCGCGTCTCCTTCAGCTTGCCGACCACCGCGTAAAGGCGCCGCCGATCGATGCTTGCGCCGTTGCGACCTTGATCGGTTTCGCGTTCGCGCTGATCGCTGGTGCGTAGGGCGTGGGAAGTCCGCTCGGCTCGCGGCCAAAGGAAGCGTGGTGGTCTCGACGGTGTGGGTGCCGGAAACCTGGGCTCTGAGCCGACGTCAGTCGCAGATTCAGCCGGCCGTGCTGCATGTCGGCGCGAGTCGCGCGAGCCGTACCTCGAACTCGCGCTCGTCGCGGACGCCGTTCGCCTTTCCAACGACCTCCCACGCACGCCATACAGGCAGCGCTGCATACCGTGCGAACAGGCCGAACCCCCGATCCAGTTCACGGGTGACTTCAGCCGGAAGCAGAACGCTCGCCTGGGGCGAGCGCGGCGAAGGTCCGGCCGCCCGGACGCCAGAAGTTCACTTCGCTTCGCTCGGGGCTCAGGCATCGCCACCAGCCCGCGTCGGTGTGTCCGATGAACCCTCTCACCGCAGTCGAAGCCTCCGACCCTTGGCGGTCGAAGTCATGTCCGCACTGGACACGACAAGGCCGGGGTGCGGCTTCTCGGTTGGATGACGCGATCGCGCTAATGCCGCGTTTACTCGTTTGCCGCTGTCGCCAGAACGTCGGCGAGTTTGCGTGCGACGAGGGTGCGCAGACCGGCGCGGGCGACGCGCGCGACCCAGCGGTCGAGCTTCTGCGGGTCGAACCCCGGTGAAAGCGTGAGCTCGGGCAGGAATGCTCGGCTGCCGCGAGGGGCGCGTAGGTAGACGGTGTCGAACAGAGCCTTCTCGGCGGTTGCCATGTAGCCCGCTGCCTCGGAGCCTGTGTAGCCATCGAAGAGCTCCGGTGCGAGTTGATGGATCGAGTAGCGGCCGAGCGAGGTGTCGAGTTGCTTGCTCGGGTGCAGGGAGGCGACGTAGACCTGGCGGGGGATCTGCTCGATCATTCCGAGGCGGGCGAGTGCCGACCAGAAGGAGACGTACGCGGGCTCGGGTGCTGTCAGGTAGGGGGCGAGCACGAACGGCTCGATGTCCGGGTCGAGTGTCCAGAGCCCGCGGCGGACGCGCCGGGCGAGCCCTTCTGCTTCCAACGAGCGCAGCAGGTTGCTTGTCCGCGGCGTGGACAGCCCGAGACGCACGGCCGCTTCGCGCGTTTCGACGACCGGCCGGCCGAGGCGCCGGAGTTGTGCGTATGCCTCAGTCGTTCTCATGCTGCCTCCAGCAGCCGCTCGACGACGTGGCCCTGAATCTGCGCCCACGACCCGGCGTCTGCGTAGAGCTCTGCGACGTCGGCGTCGAGAAAGGGCAGCACCTGGTCGCGGAAGGCGTCGTAGGGAAGGTCGAGCGCGCGTGCCGCGGCCTGCTCTCGGACAAGCGTGTCCGGAACGATCGGGACCGGCGGCTGGCGGCGCAGTATCAGGTCCAGGTCGAAGACGTCGCGGGCTTGTGTCTCGGAGCGGCCGGCGAGTGCCTCGATCTTCTGCTCGACCGCAGCCTCGGCGCTGTAGTGCATGACGGAGGGGGCGCGCAGGGCAAAGGGCGCGACCACGGCGCCGGGTACCGGCTCCAGCAGGTAGCGTGTGTCGCCGCGGTTACGGCCGCTGAACTCGATCTTGGTGCTGACGGGGTCGCGTTGCCCACCGGCGGTGAGCGCCACTTTCCAGCGCTGCGTCGTCTCCGTTTGCTTTGGCTTGGTGAACTCGCTGACCGTCAGCCCGCCGCTGCGAAGCAGGCGTGCGAGCGCCGGCGAGTTGATCACCCCGTCGACCCGTTCGGCCAGCGCCCAGGTCTCGATCCCGCCCGCGTCGAGGTCGATGTCCTCGGAGTAGCGGACGCTCTCGAAGAAGTAGCGCAGGTTCGCGCCACCCTTCAGGACGTAGGTGCTCTGGTCGAGGCGCGCCTGCAAGACCTGGAGAAAGGCAAGGTGGAAGAACTCGATCAGCTGGGCGGGGCGAAGGTCCGGCACGCTGGTTAGAGTAGCAACTGTTTCTCTATAAGAGAACAAGTTAGGCCCTAACTCCACCGGTCGAACGTGTGATCGTGGAGCGTTTATGGAGCCAAGCGGGCGCCCCCAGCGGCAACCGGTGGCAAATCGATCGCCGCCGAAAACGGCTCAAACAGGCGAATCGGCGCGTGCGGGGCGA
>JBOGZX010000458.1:0-1583 GCA_050697615.1 Gaiellaceae bacterium | reverse complement strand
CTGATCGCCGACAGCGTCGAGTACATGGCGAACGCGCACTGCGCCGACGCGCTGGTCTGCATCTCCAACTGCGACAAGATCACCCCGGGGATGCTCAACGCCGCGCTGCGGCTGAACATCCCCACGGTCTTCGTCTCCGGCGGGCCGATGGAGGGCGGCTCCGCGGTGCTCGTCGACGGCACCGTCCGTAGGGGCCTCAACCTGATCACGGCAATCGCGGACGCCGTGGATGACGAGGTCTCGGACGAGGACATCGCGCGGATCGAAGAGCACGCCTGCCCGACCTGCGGATCGTGCTCGGGGATGTTCACCGCCAACTCGATGAACTGCCTGACCGAGGCGCTGGGGCTGTCGCTGCCCGGCAACGGCTCGACGCTGGCGACCCACACCGCCCGTCGCGCGCTCTACGAGGACGCGGGACGCGTGGTCGTAGAGCTCTGCCGCCGCTACTACGACGAGGACGACGAGAGCGTGCTGCCGCGCTCGGTGGCGACCCGAGCCGCGTTCGAGAACGCGATCGCGCTCGACATCGCGATGGGCGGCTCGACCAACACGGTGCTGCACATCCTCGCCGCCGCGCAGGAGGCCGAGCTCGACTTCACGATGAAGGACATCGACGAGGTCTCCAAGCGCGTGCCGTGCATCTGCAAGGTCGCACCCAACGGGACCTACCTGATGGAGGACGTCCACCGCGCCGGCGGGATGCCCGCGATCCTCGGCGAGCTCTGGCGCGGCGGCCTGCTCAACGAGCACGTCCACACGGTGCATGCCGCGAACATGACCGAGTGGCTGCAGAGCTGGGACATCCGCGGCCCGCGCCCGAGCGAGCGCGCCGTCGAGCTGTTCCACGCGGGCCCCGGGTGCCGGCGCTCGGCGCAGGCGTTCTCGCAGTCCGAGCGCTGGGACACGCTTGACACCGACGCCGCCGGCGGCTGCATCCACGACGTGAAGCACGCCTACTCCAAGGACGGGGGCCTGGCAATCCTCTACGGCAACCTCGCCGTGCGCGGCGCGGTCGTGAAGACCGCGGGTGTGGACGAGTCGATCTGGCGCTTCAGCGGCCCGGCGGTGGTCGTCGAGTCCCAGGAGGAGGCGGTCGACGCGATCCTGGGCGGCGCCGTCAAGGAGGGCGACGTGGTCGTCATCCGCTACGAGGGCCCGCGTGGCGGCCCGGGCATGCAGGAGATGCTCTACCCGACCTCCTATCTGAAGGGCAAGGGGCTCGGCAAGGCCTGCGCCTTGATCACCGACGGGCGCTTCTCCGGCGGCACGTCGGGGCTCTCGATCGGCCACGTCTCGCCCGAGGCCGCTTCCGGCGGCGCGATCGCGCTGGTCGAGAACGGCGACACGATCACGATCGACATCCCCGCGCGTAGGCTGACGCTCGAGGTCCCGGACGCCGAACTGGCCGAGCGCCGCGAGCGCATCGAGTCGGCATCCGGCTACGTCCCGAACCTGCGGGCGCGGAGCGTCTCGCCGGCGCTGCGGGCGTACGCGTCGATGGCGACCTCGGCCGACACCGGCGCTGTGCGGGACGTCAACGCGGTCGAGCGCGCCGTTGCGGCGGCCGCCGCGTCCAAGCC
>JBOGZX010000457.1:0-3113 GCA_050697615.1 Gaiellaceae bacterium | reverse complement strand
GCTCCTGGTCGACGAGTTCGACGTGGGCGCGCTCGATCTCCGCGCCGCCGGCTGGTGGCTCGAGCAGCGCCGGACGCTCGGCGCGGAGGACACCTCCACCGCCGAGGAGCTCGTCGAGGCACACCGCGCGCACCTCCATGCACTCGACCGGATCGTCGAGGCGCTCGAGCCGTACTTCGAGCTCGGCGCTCCGCTGCGCGGCGCCTACCTCTACCGCTGGAACCTCGACGAATCCGTCCGCCCCGAAGAGGAAGAGCTGATCGCCCGCGGGCAGCTCCCCGCGGTCGGCGCGCGTCTGATCGCCCGCCGCAAGCGCTGAGCGGCCCGGGCCGCAGCTAGTAACAGTCTGTTACAAGCGGGTGAGCCTCCGAGAGGGGTCCGTTACCCGCGCTCCGCGGATGGGTGCGCGGCGGCACGCCGGCGGCCGGCGATCAGCCGCTCGGGATCGAAGAGCCGCGAGACGACACGCCAGGCCGCGATGTCGGCGGCGAGCAGTGCAAGCGCGAGCCCGATCGCAAGCGGTACGGACGGCGCGATCAGCTGGAACGAGATGAGCGAGGTGAAGCCGAGCAGCGGCAGGCCCGCGAGGGTGGCGAGTTGCTGCGCGACCCGGACGTCGCCGGCGCGGGTCGAGATGCCGATGCCGAGCCAGATCGACCACAGCGCGAGCAGCGGCGTGAACAGAAGCTGAGCGAGCAGCTGCGGCGTCTGCCAGACGACCGCGCTGACCGCGTGTGCTGCACCGAACCGGATGCTGAGCGCGGCGATGAAGTAGACGGCGTAGGCGATCCCCACGGACGGCACGAACGCGGCCGCCGCCTTCCCCAGCAACAGTTCGGAGGCGCGTACGGGCGCCGTCAGGACAGGCTCGAGTGTGCCCTGGTCGCGCTCTCCGACGACGGAGTAGGCGGCGATCACCGGCGGGATCACGAGCGGGATGATGAGCATGAGCAGCGAGAGCGTCCCGACGACGCCTCGTACCTCGGCACGATCCGCCGAAGAGGGGATGCGGAACATCGTCACCATCGGCGTGATCAGGAAGACGAGCGGCAGCACGGCCATCGTCGAGATCACGAACCGGTTGCGTCGGAACTCGCGCGCCTCCTTGCGCATGACAGCCCCGACTCGCTGGAGGCTCACCGGCTCGCCTCGACATCGTCGCCGATCAGCTCGAGGTAGACGTCTTCGAGCGAGTGGTGCGTTTCCGCGAGCGAGAGAACGTCGGCGTTCGCGGCGACGAGCGCGCGCGTCACCTGCGGCGCCGCCGCGCGCGGGTCGGCGACCGTCAGCACGTAGCCGCCCGCTCCGTCGGGCCGCCAGCTCTCCACGCCGGCGACGGCGAACACCTGCTCGGGCGCGCCCAGCGGCGCCGCCGTGCGGACGACGAGCGTCTTCGTGAACAGCCGGTCGCGCAGCTCGTCGGGCCGGCCGATCGTGCGCAGGCTCCTGTTCAGGATCGCCACCCGGTCGCAAAGGCGCTCGGCTTCCTCGAGCCGGTGTGTCGTCAGGAAGACCGTGACGCCGCGGTTCCGCAACCGGTCGACCAACTCGTTGACCTCGCGGGTCGCAAGCGGATCGAGGCCGGACGTCGGCTCGTCGAGAAAGACGATCGCAGGATCGCTGAGCAGGGTGCGCGCGAGTGCGACCCGCTGCCGCAGGCCTTTCGAGAGGCTGCCGCAGGAGTCGTTTGCGCGATGCTCGAGGCTGACGGCTTCCAACGCCTGCCTGATCCGCTCCTGCTGTCGGGGGAGGCCGAAGAGCGCTGCGAAGAACTCGAGGTTCTCCGCCACCGTCAGGCGGAGATAGAGGCCGGAGCTCTCCGGCATCACCGCGATCCGTTGCCGGATCTCGAGACCGTTCGCAGGCTCGAGGGGGATCCCCGCGATGACCGCGGAGCCCGATGTCGGCGCGATCAGCGTCGCCAGCATGCGCACCGTCGTCGTCTTACCGGCGCCGTTCGGTCCGAGGAAGCCGAAGACCTCGCCGGCGCCGACGCTGAAGGACGCGTCGTCGACCGCCACCCGATCGCCGAACCGCTTCGTCAGGTGCTCGACGACGAGTGCCGGACCGTGCGAGGGCGCTGTGGGCCTTGTCGCCGCCGTCCGGCGCGGCTCTCGCTCCGCATGGACGCGATCCTGTGGCTCTTCGACGATCGGCTTCGGCTTCGATCCGGTACCCGCTCCTGCACCACCCGTCAGGAGCGCGACGATCGCATAGACGGCGAAGATCAAGATGACGATCGGGATCCGTGCGGGCGAGGAGCGCAGAGACAGGAGCACCCCGATCGCCAGCGCAAGCGCGACGACCGAGATCGCCCAGCCCTGCCAGCTGACAGGCCGCCAGCCGAGCCCGACCCGCCGCCTGCGAAACCAGCTTCTGGCGACCAGCCTCTGCATCTGAACGCCGAGCTTACGGCAGCGGGTAGGCGACGATGACGCCGTGGGCTTTGCCGTCGCGCTCGTGCGTGAGCCGGAAGCCGGTCGCCCGGGCGTCACCCCGCTCGACGCCGGTGCGCCCGGCCGCCGTAGTGGAGGTAGGTCGGGCGGCCGCCCGGCTCGTCCGGGTCGAAGAAGACGGCGAGCAGGTCGACGTCGGCGATCGGCAGCTTCAAGGCGAACGAGTCGTCGCGGCCGACCGGCCGGAGCGGCAGATCGACCATCGGCGGAAACCGCATCCCCTCCACCTCGTGCGACGGCTCGACGGTCGCCAGAAGTCGGCCGCCGTCGTCGCTACGAGCCGAACCTGCTCGACCTGCATCGCGGCGACGAGGTCGGACTCGAGCAGGCGCGCGCCGTCCGGTGCGACCCCGCCGTTCAGGCGGCCGCTCGGAATCGGGCACCAGGCCGACCGAGGCCGGATGCGGAACGACCTGCTCGGCGAACGAGACCGTGTGCTCGAGGCCGAGCGGCTCGAAGATCCGCTTGCGCAGCACCTGTAACCGGCCTGTCGAGGTCGAGCAGGCTCTCCGCGGCGAGCATCATCACGAGCGTCGCCCTTTAGGATTCGTAGATAAATAAGGTTGCAGGGCTCTGCTGCGAATCGGCGAAAATCAGTGGTGTGGTCGATGAAGCCGCGATCGGCGAGAAGTTCAGGTTGCTGGCGGGCGAGCTGAA
>JBOGZX010000456.1:0-2269 GCA_050697615.1 Gaiellaceae bacterium | reverse complement strand
CGCTCGGCTTCCTGCTCGCCACCGTGCTCGTCTTCTTCGTCCTCTTCCTGGAGCCGTCGCCGTTGCACGCCGCCCGCGTGTTCTACGACCGGACCGTTTCGTTCCAGATCGGCCGTGACTCGCCCTTCTCCCTCTGGGACTGGGGGCCGTACCACGCACGGGGCATTCCCGACCTGCACCTCATACAGCGTGCGCTGCAGGCGATGCTGGTCGTCGGTGCGCTCGTGCTCGGCTGGTTCCCGCGCCGCCGCTCGCCGCTCCGCCTCGCGGCCCTGACCGGCGCGCTGCTCGTCGGCTTCGAGCTCGTCCTGACCCACTGGTTCTACCTCTACCTGCCGTGGTTCTACCCCTTCGTCGGACTGGCGCTCGTCGGGCCGTTGCCGGGAGCCGCGCGGCCGGCCCCCGCGGTGATCGAGGATGAGCGAGTCGGCACAGGCGCGCTGGCGTCCGTCTGACGACCGGGTCGCCGTGGCGTTCGCGGCGTCCGCGGCGTTCCTGGTCGCGTGGGGCGTCGTCCACGGCTGGCTCTGGGCCGGTCACCAGATCGTGGACTGGCCGACGTACCAGAGGTACGGCGACGCGATCGTGCACGGGCGCGTGCCGTACCGCGACTTCGCGGTCGAGTACCCGCCGGGAGCCCTGCCGGCGTTTGTTCTCCCGTCGCTGATCGGCGGCGCCTACGCATCGACGTTCGCCTGGACGATGGCGGCGTGCGGCGTCGGGCTGGTCGCCGCGGCCGCCTGGGCGCGACCGTTCGCCGCCGGCTACGTCGCGGTTGCGCCGCTGCTCGCAGGATCGCTGATCCTGTCGCGCTTCGACCTCTGGCCGGCGCTCCTCGCGACCGGCGCGCTCCTGTGCCTCGTCGCCGACCGGCACGGATTCGGCTGGGCGCTCCTCGGCGCCGCGGTGGCCGCGAAGCTGTGGCCGTTCGTGCTCGTGCCGCCGGCGCTCGTGTGGTCGTTCAGGCGCGGCCGCCTGCGTTCGCCCCTCGCCGGCGCGGCGGTCGCCGCGGCGGCCTTCCTGCCGTTCGCGATCGTCGCACCGCATGGGCTCTGGGAGAGCCTGAGCGGGCAGGCCTCGAGGCCGCTGCAGATCGAGAGCCTCGGCGCGTCGCTCCTCACCACCTTCGGGCACCCGCGTGTCGTCGGCTCGCACGGCTCGCAGAACATCGCCGGGCACGCCGCCGCCGCCGCGGTGCTGGCCGCCGTGCAGGTCGCGGCCGTCGTCGGCCTCTGGGTGGCCTTCGCGCGTGGTGCGGCGACCTCCGAGCGGCTCGTCCGCTACGCCGCGGCGTGCACCTGTGCGTTCGTCGCGTTCGGCAAGGTGCTGTCGCCGCAGTTCCTGATCTGGCTGATCCCGCTGGTGCCGCTTGTCCGCGGGCGTCGAGGGCTGGGCGCCACCGGGCTCCTCACCGCGGCGCTCGTGCTCACGCAGGTGTGGTTTCCGCGGCGCTACTGGGAGTACGTCGCCACGTTCGGCCTCGCGCCGGTCGTGCTCGCCCGCGACCTCATCCTCGTCGCCCTGCTCGTCGTGCTGGCGTGGCCGGTCGGCTCACGAGCCTGAGCCCGCCTCGACGTCGACGCGGACGGCGTCGCACGACGTCGCGTGGCCGTCGGAGCCGCACTCGACGAGGGCGCCCTCGATGCGCACGTCGCCCGTCGCGGGCTCGAGTCGCGCCGGCATGCCGGTGACGAAGCGCTTGATCGCGTTGTGGTCGTCGCTCCCGATCACCGAGTCGTGCGGTCCCGTCATGCCAGCGTCCGTGATCGCCGCCGTCCCGCCGGCGAGTACCCGCGCGTCGCTCGTCTGCACGTGCGTGTGCGTACCGAGAACCGCGGTCACACGCCCGTCCAGGTAGCGCGCGAGCGCGACCTTCTCGCTCGTCGCCTCGGCGTGGAAGTCGACGACGATCACCGGTGTCTGCACGCGCGCCTCGGCGACCAGCCGGTCGGCGGCGAGGAACGGGCTCTCGAACGGCGTCAGCGAGAAGACGCCGAGCAGGTTGATCACGGCCACGCCTGCGTGCACCGCAAGCCCCACGCCCGGCGTCTGCGGCGAGAGGTTGGCCGGGCGCAGCACGCGGTCGGTGCCGGAAAGGTACGGCGCGAAGCCCTGCTGACCCCAGGTCCAGTTGCCGAGCGTGACGACATCGGCCCCGCTCGCGAGCAGCCTGTCGGCGAGCTTCGCGGTGATGCCGCGCCCGGCGGCGGCGTTCTCGCCGTTGACGATGCAGAAGTCGGCGCCGAGCTCCTCGCGCAGCGACGGAAGC
>JBOGZX010000455.1:0-8555 GCA_050697615.1 Gaiellaceae bacterium | reverse complement strand
GAGCCGTTCGGCGCGCTCGACGCGATCACCCGCGCCGAGCTGCAGGAGTGGCTGACGGAGGCGCTGGCGGGCGAGTCGCGGACGGTCCTGCTCGTCACCCACGACGTCGAGGAAGCGCTGCTCCTCTGCGATACCGTCGTCGTGCTCCGCGGTGGATCGGTGGCGGCCACACTCGACGTCCGGATCGCCCGCGAGGGCACGCGGCGCGAGATCGTCACCAGCCCCAGCTTCCTCGATCTGCGCGAGCAGGCACTGGAGGCGATCGGGTAATGAGGCGTAGGCTCGACGGAGCCGGCCAAAGAGCGGAAGTCCCGGCTTCGCCGGGGCTGGAGCGGGAATGAACCGCTGGTGGCCGCCGCTGGCGCTCGTCGCCGCCGCGATCGGCGTGTGGGAGCTCGTCGTGCGGGCCGCGCACGTGCCCGACTACCTCTTCCCGACCCCGTCCGCCGTCGCGACCTCGCTCGCCTCCGACTCGGGGCTGCTGGCCCGCGCGACGCTCGTCACGGTGCGTGAGGTGGTGCTCGGCTACCTGCTCGCGGTCGCCGTCGCGCTCCTCTTCGCGGTCGTGCTGCACTTCTCGGCCGCGCTCCGGCGGGCGCTGCTGCCGCTGCTCGTGCTCTCCCAGACGGTGCCGACCGTCGTGCTCGCCCCCGTCCTCGCGATCCTGCTCGGCTTCGGGATCGAGCCGAAGCTCGTCGTCGTCGCGATCGTCTGCTTCTTCCCGATCGTCGTGAACGCCGTCGACGGACTGCGCTCCACCGATCGCGAGCTCGTACGGATGATGCGCACGATCGACGCGAGCCGGATCGCCGTCTTCCGCCGCGTCGAGGTGCCCGGTGCCCTGCCGGCGACCTTCTCCGGCGCCCGGATCGCGGCCACGTACGCCGCCGTCGGCGCGGTCTTCGCCGAGTGGGCGGGCTCCTCGTCCGGGCTCGGCTTCGTGATGCTCCAGTCGCAGCCGGCGCTCGAGACGGCGCGCATCTTCGCGTGCGTCGTCCTGCTCTCGGCGCTCGCCCTCTGTCTCTACGGCCTCGTCTCGCTGGCCGAGCACCTCGTCGTTCCCTGGCACCGGGAGGTCGTCAATGCGTAGGACACTGTTGCTCGCGGTCGTGGTCGCTGCCGCCCTGCTCGGAGAGCTCGGAGCGCTCGCCGTCTCGGCCCAGGGGACGGGCAAGCGGCACGTGTCGTTGATGCTCGACTGGACGCCGAACCCGGACCACGTCGGCTTCTACTACGCGCAGGCGCACGGCCTCTACTCCGACGCCGGGCTCGACGTCTCGATCCACGCACCCTCCGATCCCGCGTCGCCGCTCAAGCTGGTCGCCGCCGGGAAGGTCGACCTCGCCGTCTCCTACGAGCAGGAGCTCTTCTTCGCGGCGGCCAAGAAGCTCCCGCTGGTCGCGGTCGCCGCGGTCGTGCCGCATCCGCTCAACTCGATCATGTCGATCGAGCACGACATCCGCACCGCGCGCGACCTGAAGGGCAAGACGATCGGCATCACGGGCGTCCCGTCCGACTACGCCGCGCTCGACACGGCACTTCGCTCCGCCCACCTGACCCGCAAGGACGTGAAGGTCGTGACCGTCGGCTACAACCTCCTGCCTGCGCTGCTCGCGAAGCGGGTGGACGCCGTGCTCGGCGTGTACCGGAACGTCGAGGGGATCGAGCTGCAACAGCGGGGGCTCCACCCGACGATCATCCCGCTCGACCGGGCCGGCGTCCCCTCCTACGACGAGCTCGTGCTGGCCGCGAGCTCGTCCCGACTGCGTACCGACCCCGGCTACGCGTCGATGGTCCGGAGCTTCGTGCACGCGTTCCTGCTTGGCACCGCCGACGCACGCCGCGATCCGCATGGCTCGCTCGAGCTCCTGCGGAGCGTCACCGCCTCGAGCGACCGCTTCCTCGCCCGCGCGACGCCCGCGACGCTCGCCCTGCTCAGCGGGCCGCACGGGGTCGGCTGCATGAGCACGCGCGACTGGCGGCGCTTCGGCGTGTGGATGCACGCCGGGAAGCTGCTGTCGAGCTCGATCCCGGCCGCGAAGGTGATGACGACGCGCTACCTGCCGGCGCGCTGCACGCGGTCGGGCTGACCGTCAGGCGTCGCCGGGGCGGATCGCCAGCAGCACGCCGCGCTCGAGCGCGACACGGGCCCCGTCGCGGGCGAACACGTTCGAGAGGCCCCGGCTCGAGCCCGGCTCGAGCGTCTCGCCGCGGAGCGGGTAGACGAGCCCCTCGGTGACGACGCCGACGGCGGCCCCGTGCAACGCGAACAGCGAGACCAGCTCTCCCGCCGTACCGACCAGCGATCGCTCCTGACGGATGACGTGAACCGACGCCGGGCCGAGCTGCGCGTCGATCTCCACTGCGCGATATGCGTCGGAGGCCAGGAGCAAGAGCTGCCCGAGCGCGTGATCGACCCGCCCGCCGGCGCTGCCGACCACGAACAACCGCCGCGGACGCAGCCCGAGGGCAAGGTCGAGCGCCAGCTCCAGGTCGGTGGCGTCCTTCGCACGCGGGTGACGTTCGACGCGGACGCCCGCACGCTCCAGCGCGTCGAGGGCCGCCGGCGAGATCGAGTCGAAGTCCCCCACGGCAATGTCCACCGAGAGTCCCAGGCGAGGCGCCAGCTCCGCGCCCCCGTCGGCGGCGACGACCAGGGCACCGGGACGAGCAGGGACGACCGCGGGCGCATCCGGCCCCGCCCCGAGCACCACGACCGTATCCAGGAGCGGGACCTGCTCGTCGACCGCCATGCGCGAACCTCCACGAACGATGCTACGGGAGATGGAGCGAGACCTCGACGCCGGAGCCGAGGGGAATCGCGAGCGAGAGATACGCGCCGGTCCCGGTGCGGACGTGCTCGAGGTACGGCACGAGAGCCGGGTCGTCGCCGCTCAGGTCGGCGACGACAAGGGCCGCAGGCGAGAGGCGTGGTTCGAGCAGTCGGAGGACGGCCAGGTAGAGGTCGTTCCGCCCGTCGAGGAACAAGAGGTCGACCGGCCGGGGAAGCTCGCGCAGCGTCTCGAGCGCGTCGCCCGCGCGCAGGTCGACGAGATCGTCGAGCCCGGCATCGGCGAGCGCGTCGCGGGTCGCGGCCGCCTTCGCCGGGAGGATCTCCGTGGTCACGAGCGAGCCGCGGCCGGCGTCGCGGAGCGCCGCGGCGAGGTGGATCGTCGAGACTCCGCGGGACGCGCCGAACTCGACGGCGAGGTGCGGCCGGCAGGCCCGCGCGAGCACGTACAGCAGGTCGCCGACCTCCTCCGAGACCGCGAGCGGCGGCGCGTCGCCGTACAGCGCGTACTTCTCCGCCGTGCCGAGACGTTCGCCCAGCTCGGCCTCGCGCGCGTGGACGCGCGCCGCCGCCCGCGGATCCTCGACCGCCGCGTACGCTCGGAGGCCTGCGAGAACGGAGCGAACCGGATCCTGCAGGAGCGTCGAGGGCACGCCGGCGATTATCCGGGACGCGGGCGACGATGCGACCGGTCGGTCATCCGCGCGCCTCGCCCGCGGCGGCGTCGAGCAGCAGGTCGGGCTCGGAGTCGAACGGCTCCGGGACGACCGGAGCGTGCCCCGGCTCGGCGGCCTGGGCCGCCTCCGCCCGCGCGAGCAGCCGGCGCCCCGTCGAGAGCACGGCGATCGACGCGACGATCGCGGCCGCGCCGATGTAGAACGGCAGGTGGTCTCCGTACGCGGCGGCGAGCTTGCCCGCCGCGAACGGCGCGATTCCGCCGCCGATGAAGCGGACGAATCCGTACGACGCAGACGCGATCGGCCGCTCGACCGGCGCCACCGTCATCACGGCCTGCGTCGTGATCGTGTTGTTCGTGCCGATGAAGATTCCCGAGAGGATGACCGCGACGATCACCGTCGCGCGGGACTCGATGAAGATGCCGATCACGAGCACGTCGACCGCGAACAGCGCGAGGTTGAGGTAGAGCGCCCGGGCGATCCCGAGCCGCCGCTGGATCCACGGCGCGCCGAAGATCGCGAACAGGCCGACGAAGACTCCCCAGCCGGTGAACACGTAGCCGAGCTGGTGCGTGTCCAGGTGCATCGGGAAGGGCGCGTAGCCGAGCACCGTGAAGAAGCCCCAGTTGTAGAGGAGTGCGGTCAGCCCCATCGTCAGCAGACCGCGATGCCGCAGCGCCCTGAGCGGGTCGACGAGCGACGCTCTCTGCGCCGGACGCGGCAGGTCCTCGACGAGCACGACCGTCGCGACCAGCGCGATCGCCATCAGTGCGGTCACGCCGAAGAACGGCCCGCGCCAGCTGATCGCTCCGAGCTCTCCACCGAGCAGCGGGCCGAGGGCGATCCCGATTCCGAGCGCGGTCTCGTAGAGGACGATCGCGCCCGCGAAGCCGCCGGACGCGGAGGAGACGATCACGGCCAGCGAGGTGGCGATGAAGAGCGCGTTGCCGAGTCCCCAGCCGGCGCGGAAGCCGACGATCTCCCCGATCGAGTGCGAGGCGCCGGCGAGCGCGCTGAAGACGACGATCAGCGCGAGCCCGGCGATCAGCGTCCGCTTGGCGCCGATCCGGCTCGAGACCCAGCCGGTGACGAGCATCGCCACGGCGGTGATGACGAGGTAGCTCGTGAACAGGAGCTCCACCTGGCTTGGTGTCGCGTTCAACTTCGACGCCAGGGACGGCAGGATCGGGTCGACGAGACCGATCCCCATGAACGAGACGACGCACGCGAGCGCGACGGCGAACACGGCCTTCGGCTGGCGGAACGGATTGGTCGAGGCGCTTCTAGCTATGATCTTCACGTAAACGTCAACTTACCACGCGTGCGCGTCCTGCCCTGCCCGGTCGCGTGCTCCTACCGGGGTGCGGCGAGCAGGGCGACGAGCGTCGCAGACCGCTGCGCGAGGAGGACGTCCGTGTCGCACTCGGCCGTGTCGAGACGTTCCACGGCAGTGTCCCCGAGCGCCTCCAGGAACGCGTCCGGGGGCTCGAGGAAGTCGACGGCCTCGGTGCGGTAGTGCATCGGGACGACGAGACGGGGCTCGAGCTCGCGCACGATCGCGGCAGCCGCTTCGCCGCCGACGGTTGGGCCGCCGCCGATCGGAAGCAGGAGCACGTCGACCTTCCCGATCGCCTGCCGCTGCTCCGGTCGCAGGGCGTGCTGGCCGAGGTCGCCGAGGTGACAGATGCGCAGCCCGTCGAGCTCGAAGCAGAAGATCGTGTTGGGGCCACGCGAGGTTCCGGCCACGTCGTCGTGCTCGGAGGCGACGGCGACCACCTCGCCGACCGGCGAGTCGAATCGACCGGCGGTCGAGCGGATCGTCTGGGGCTCGCCGCCGACCGTCTCGACGGCGTTGTGGTCGAAGTGCTCGTGCGTCACCAGCAGCAGGTCGGCCTCGACGCCCTCGATCGTCGGGTAGGCGAACTTGAAGCCGCGGGCCGCCATCGCCTCGCCCGGTCCGAACGGATCGATCGCGACCCGAGGGCCAGCGCTCAGGAGGAACGCCGCCTGTCCGAACCAGCGGATCTTCACGCCGTAAGCGTAGGCAAGCGGCCTCGGGCCTGCGTCAGGCTGCCACCGGTCGCAGCTTCAGGTAGGTGTCGTGGAGGTCGTGCTCGCAGGCGTCGAGCGCGTCGACCACGTCCGGGTCGAACTGGCTGCCGCGGGCCCGCCTGAGCGTGGCGAGGGCCTCCTCCCAGGAGACCGGCGCACGATACGGGCGCCGGTCGGTCATCGCGTCCAGGGCGTCCGCCGCCGCGAAGATCCGCGCGGCGACCGGCGTGCTCGCACCTTCGCTGCGATCCGGATAGCCGCCGCCGTCCCAGCGCTCGTGGTGCGAGCGGATCACGCCGATTCCCTCGCCGTGCAACAGCGGCACGTGCGCGACGAGACGCTCTCCGATCACCGTGTGCTGCTCCATGCAGTGGCGCTCGGCATCAGTCAGCGAGCCGGGCTTGAGGAGCACCTTGTCGGGAATCCCGATCTTGCCGACGTCGTGGAGCAGGAAGCCCCACTCGAGCGTTGGGTCGTCGACGAGGGAGGGCGCGATCTCGAGAGTCAGCCGGGTCGCGTAGGCCGACACCCTGCGCGAGTGCGTGCTCGTTCCGAAGTCTCGCGACTCGAGCGCACCGGCGAGCGCCTCCAGCGTCTGCCGGTAGGCCTCTGTCAGGAGGTCGTGCTGGCGTTGCGCGATCTGGATCAGGCGCCGCAACTCGCCGCTCTCCACGCCGCGGTTCTCGAGCGGCGCGACACCCACCAGCTGCTCGACGGCCGCGAGCAGCTGCAGCGGGTCGAGCGGCTTCTGGATGAAGCTGTTCGCTCCCGCGGCCGTTGCCTGCAGGCCCGCACACTCGGAGCCGCTGATCGCGACGATCGGGATCGCGCGCGTCCGCGGACTCTCTCGCAGCCGCTCGCAGTAGAAGATTCCGTCGACGCCGGGCAGCCCGATGTCGAGCACGATCGCGTCCGGAACGGACTGCGCGAGCAGCTTCTCGGCGTGGATCACGTGATGTGCCTCGGCAACCTCGATCCCTTCCAGCTCGAGCGCCACCCTCAGCATCTCGCACAGTGCGAGGTCGTCGTCGACGAGCAGAACGTTGATCCGACTGCGTTGCTGCGGCATGCCTCACTCCCCCTTCGTTCGTTCGAGCCTCGCTGCTACCTCTCCACCGTCGCCATCGACCGGGCCGGCGTGCCGCTTGATCGAGAGGAGCGACGAGCCTCGAGTAGGAAGACCGCCGGAAGGTGCTCGAACATGCCCCTCCGGCGGCGCCAGGGATCCCTCGAATGGGTGATCGCGCGCCCGGCCCTCCGCAATCCGGGGGCTCGGCCGAGTGCTTTTCCGACCGGTGCGGGTAACGAAGCCGCATGCGTGCGCCGACGTCCGACCTGCCCGCGACGAGGATGCGCTGAATGACGGAGCTTCGCCTGGGGCTCGCGAACGACGACGTGCTGCTCGTCCCACGGCGGTCGAGCGTCGCCTCGAGACGTACGGTCTCCACCCGGTCGCGCTTCACCCGGGCGATCGAGCTGGCGATCCCGATCGTCTCGGCGAACATGGACACGGTGACCGAATCCGCGACGGCGATCGCGCTGGGACGCATCGGCGGCATCGGCGTCGTGCACCGGTTCCTGCCGATCGAGCGCGAGGCTGCGGAGGTCGCCCGCGTGAAGCGGGCCCTGAACCACGTGATCGAGGACCCGTACCGGATCCGCGCCGGCGCGACGGTGGGCGAGGCGCGCACGGAGACGGAGCGGCAGCGGGTCAGCGGACTTCTCGTGACCGGAGACGGCGGTGAGCTGCTCGGCATCCTCACGGCACGTGATCTGCGCGCGGAGCCCGACGAGCGGCGAGTGCACGAGGCGATGACGCCGGCCGACCGGCTCGTCACGGCCCCGCCGGGCGTGAGCCTCGAGGATGCGCGGACCGTGATGAACCGGCATCGGGTGGAGAAGCTGCCGCTCGTCGAGGAAGGGGCGCTGCGAGGACTGATCACGCTCAAGGACGTGGAGCTGCGGGATCTGCTGCCCGACGCGACGCGCGACGAGCGGGGACGCCTGCGCGTCGCGGCAGCGGTCGGCGTCCGCGGCGACTACCTCGCACGCGCCGAGGCGCTCGTCGCCGCCGACGCCGATGCGCTCGTGCTCGACATCGCCCACGGTCACTCCGACCAGGCGATCGAGGCGATCCGGGAGCTGAAGGCCGCCTGGCCCGACGTCGACGTGGTCGCGGGCAACGTTGCGACCGCGGCCGGTGTCCGCGACCTCGCGGAAGCGGGAGCCGACGCCGTGAAGGCCGGGATCGGCCCCGGCCTCGTCTGCACGACCCGCCTCGTGGCCGGAGCCGGGGTGCCGCAGCTCACCTGCGTGCTCGACTGCGCACCCGTCGCCGCCGGGCTGGGCGTTCCCCTGATCGCCGACGGCGGCATCCGCCGCTCCGCCGACGTTGCGAAGGCGGTCGCAGCAGGCGCCGACACCGTCATGGTCGGCAGCCTCTTCGCCGGCACCCGCGAGAGCCCCGGCGAGGTCGTCGTGCGTGGCGGCCGCCGCTACAAGGTCTACCGCGGCATGGCCTCGCGCGCCGCCGCGGCGTCGCGAACCGACCTGGAGCACCAGGCGGACTCGCTCGACCAGTACGTGCCGGAGGGCGTCGAGTCGGTCGTTCCGCTGAAGGAGTCGGTCGTCGAGATCGTCAATCAGCTGGCGGGCGGCCTGCGCAGCGCGGTCAGCTACGGTGGCGTGCAGACGCTCGCCGAGTTCCGCCGGGACGCGGAGCTGATCCGGATCACCGAGGCCGCCAAGCAGGAGCCCGGCGCGGGCTCCGGTCTCACGGGCGAAGGGTGAGGGGACGCGGCGATTGGACCGGCGGCGAGCGGGAAAGCCCCTGACTGGAGTTCGATTCGGGAGGAGAGCGGTGATGGGAAGGCTGTTGTTGCGTGCTGTCGTGGGAGGGATTTTCGTCGGCCATGGGACCCAGAAGCTGTTCGGGTGGTTCGGCGGCCCGGGCCTCGAGGGGACGGCGGGGTTCATGGAGTCGCTGGGGCTGCGGCCCGGCAAGCGCCACGCCGTGCTCGGCTCCGCCGCAGAGG
>JBOGZX010000454.1:0-2667 GCA_050697615.1 Gaiellaceae bacterium | reverse complement strand
CCGCCGGACCGTGTGGGTCGCGACCGTCATCGCACCGCCCGCGAGCGTCGCGATCGGCTTCGACGTCATCCGCATCGACCCTCGAACGCTCCACCGCACACTCCTCGTCCGCGTCGCGTAGACGGCGCGCCGACGGTTCCACGGCACGGCAAGACAGCTCGGGGCGCTACGCTGTCCGCGTTCGTCCTGGCAGGCGAGCGCGGTTTCGCACGAGGAGATGAATGGACCCGTGAAGCTCTTCCGCACACTGCCGACCTCACGCCTGTTGCTGCTGCTCGGCTCGGCCGTGGCCGCGCTCGTCGTGGGCGTCGCGATCGCGGTCGCCGCTTCCGGCGGCGGCCCCACCCCGCCGCCGAAGCCCCTTCCCGATGCGATCCACAGCGCGCTCGCCGCGGCGCCGCCACCGGGAATCAGCGCCGACATCTCCTTCACCAACGGCCTCTTGCCCTCGGGCGCGCTCACCGGCCGGGCCGGCTCACCGCTTCTGTCGGGCGCAACCGGCCGGCTGTGGGCGACGAACGACGGGCGCGGACGGCTCGAGCTCCAGTCGGACGCCGGCGACGTGCAGATCGTCTGGAACCGGGATCGGTTGACCGTCTACGACGCGACCTCCAATACCGTCTACCGCGCGACGCTGCCCCGGCAGACGAAGCCCGAGACCGCACGTCCGGCGACGCCGAGCGTGCCCCAGATCTCCGACGCGCTCTCGAAGCTCGGCGCCGCCTGGTCGCTGACCGGCGCGAAGCCGACGGATGTCGGCGGGCGCGCGGCCTACAGCGTGCGCGTCTCCCCGAAGGGACCCGGCAGTCTGCTGAGCGCGGCCGAGATCGCCTGGGACGCGGTGCGCGGCGTCCCGCTGCGGATCGCGATCTACGCGAAGGGCGTCACGAAGCCGGTGCTCGCGCTGAGCGTGACGAACATCTCCTTCGGCGCAGTTCCGTCCTCGGACGTCGACGTCTCGCCGCCGCCGGGCGCGAAGGTCGTCGACATCCCGACGAGCGGCGGAGCCGGAGGGGGGCCGACCGCCCCGAGCGTGACGGGCCTCGCCGCAGTGCAGGCGGCGCTGCCCTTCCACGTGTCCGCGCCCGACACGCTCGGCGGCCTCGCACGGACAGGCGTCCGGCTCGTGGGCCACGGCGCCTCGCAGGGCGCGCTGATCGTCTACGGCCGGGACCTCGGGGCGGTGGCCGTTCTCGAGCGCGCCGCCACGAGCCATGCGGGAGCCGATCCGCTCGCGGCGCTGCCGACCGTGTCGATCGGGTCCGCGACGGCCCACGAGCTGTCGATTCCGCTCGGGACGCTGCTGCGGTGGCAGCGTGCGGGCGTCGAGACCGTGCTCGCCGGCTCGGTGACTGCGTCGACCGCCGAGGCCGACGCCGTCTCCCTTCGGTGAGCGACGCCGCTCCGGTCTCGGCACGCTCCCTCCTGAAGACGTACGGAGACCTCGTCGCCGTCGACCACGTCGACCTGACGGTCGAGCGCGGCGACGTGTTCGGCTATCTCGGCCCGAACGGCGCCGGCAAGACGACCTCGCTGCGGATGCTGCTCGGGCTGATCCGGCCCACCGCGGGCGCCGTCCGCCTGTTCGGGCGCGACCCGATGCTGGACGGCGCACGCGCGCTCGACGGCGTCGCCGGATTCGTCGAGGGGCCGCGCTTCTACCCGTACCTCTCCGGACGTCGGAACCTGCGGCTGCTCGCCGACCTCGACGGCGGCGCCCGGCCCGGACGGATCGACGAGGTGCTCGACGCCGTCGACCTGCGCGACCGTGCCGGCGACCGCGTGGGCGGCTACTCGCACGGCATGCGGCAGCGGCTCGGGATCGCGGCGGCGCTGCTCCGCGACCCGCAGCTGCTGCTGCTCGACGAGCCGGCGACCGGGCTCGATCCTGCCGGCATGCGAGACATGCGGCAGCTCGTCAAACGGCTCGCTGCGGAGGGGATCACGATCCTCCTGTCGAGCCACCTGCTGGCGGAGGTCGAAGAGCTCTGCAACCGCGTCGCGATCATCCGGCGCGGCCGCATCGTGTACGAGGGTCGGCTCGACGAGCTGCTCGCGACGGCGACCGGCGGCTACCGGCTGCGAACGTCCGAGCCCGAACGCGCGCGCGCCTTGCTGCTCGGGCGGCCCGGCGTCGCCGACGTGGAGGTCGTCGACGGCGAGTTGCGCTTCCAGGCCGACGAGCGCTCTCTCGAGGCCGCCACGGTCGCGCTCGGCGAGGCGCACATCGGCTTCAGCGCTCTCGTTCCGCACACCGCGACGCTCGAGGAGCTGTTCCTCGATCTGACCGAGCCGCCAAACAGCGAGGAGGCGGTCGCATGACGGCCGTGGGGCGCGTCTACCGGTGGGAGCTGCTGAAGCTGCTCGCGCAGAAACGCACCTACCTCGGCCTCGGCGTCGCCACGCTCGTACCGATCGTGTTCGTGATCGTGCTGCTGATCCAGACCGGCGGCCCGAACGACATCCCGCTCGGTCGCTACCTCCGGCAGACGGGTCTCGCGACGCCGTTCGTCGTCCTCTTCTTCATGTCGATCTGGGCGTTTCCGATGATCACGGCCCTCGTTGCGGGCGACATCGTCGCCGCCGAGAGCCACAACGGCACCCTGAAGACGATCCTGACGCGCTCGCGCGAGCGTGGGGAGGTGTTCGCGGCGAAGACGCTTGCGA
>JBOGZX010000453.1:0-2910 GCA_050697615.1 Gaiellaceae bacterium | reverse complement strand
ACGTTCAGCTGCATCGTCTTGTCGAGGTGCACGCCGCGCTCGCGGAAGAGCGAGGTGAGCACGCGATGGGTGATCGTGGCGCCGACCTGCGACTTGATGTCGTCGCCGACGATCGGCACGCCGGCCTCCTGGAAGCGCTTGTTCCAGTAGTCCTCGCGGGCGATGAACACCGGCATGCAGTTCACCATCGCGCAGCCGGCCGCCATGATCTGCTCGGCGTACCACTTCACGGCATCCTCGGAGCCGACCGGCAGGTAGTTGACGACCACGTCGACGTTGCGCTCCTTCAGGATCCCGACGATGTCGTCGGTGGGGCGCTCGTCCTTCTCGACGATCTCCGACAAGTACTTGCCGATCCCGTCCAGGGTCATGCCCCGGGAGACGGTGATGCCGGTCTTCTGCACCTCGGCGAACTTGATCGTGTCGTTCGGGTGCGCCCAGATCGCGTCGGCGAGGTCGACCCCGACCTTGCCCTTGACGACGTCGAACGCGGCGACCACCTCGACGTCGTGGACGTGATAGCCGCCCAGGTCGACGTGCATCAGGCCGGGAACGAACGTCTCCGGCTCCGCGTTCCGGTAATAGGTCAGTCCATGCATGAACGAGTTCGCGCAGTTGCCGACGCCGACGATCGCGACGCGCACCTTGTCCTGCTGGCGTCCGTGTCCGTTGCCGTTCGAGTCACTCACTGGAATCTGCCTCCATCAGTTGCTTGCGGACGTGCAGGACGCGCTGGCCGACCGTGATCCAGGCCGTGCAGGCGAGGAGCACGAGCGCCCAGGGAAGGACACCCCACGGGGCGAGGACGAGGCCGCCGGTGATCACGGCGACGCGCTCGGCCCGCGAGCCGATCCCGACGTCGCCGCGCAGCCCGAGCGCCTCGGCCTTCGCGCGCGTGTAGGAAACGAGGAACGACCCGGCGACCGCCGCCATCGTGACGGCGACGAACACCGGATGGTGGTGGCTGGCGAGCACGTAGGCGATCGCGGTGAGCATGAAGCCCTCGCTGACGCGGTCGGTGGTCGAGTCGAGGTAGGCGCCGAACGGGGTGGTCTTGCCCCCGGCCCGGGCGAGCGCACCGTCGAGGATGTCGAGCAGCGATCCTGCGACGAACACGGCGGCCGCCAGCCAGTAGAAGAGAAGGTCGTTCCGCCCCTCGAACAGCACGAGCACCGAGGCGGCCGCGCACAGCGCGACGCCGCTCGAGGTGAGCGCGTTCGGGGTGATCCGGGTGCGCGCGAGGCCGACGACCGAGCGCGAGGCGAGCCCGCGTCCCGCGGTCGTGTAGCCCTGCTTGATCGCCGCGGCTCTGCTCATCGGCGGGACCGTAGCAGCGTCCTCGCCGGAGGGCCGATCCGGGTCGGCAGGCGGTCGGTTAGGCCCGACGAGCGGCAAACGACGCGCGGATCCGCCCGTGGTACACGGCCGCCATCGCGACCAGCGCGACGAACACGCCGGCGGCGCAGTCGAGCCAGAAGTGGTTGCCGGTCGCCATCACGGTGAACCAGACCCAGGCCGGCCAGATCGCCCAGAACGCCTTCGCCCAGGGGCTGCGGCAGACGGAGAACAGGACGATGCCGACGATCAGCGCGTCGGCGGAGTGCAGGCTCGGCATGGCGGCGTACGGGTTCGCGGCGAGGCTCACGAACCCGTCGCGGTGCGTGTCGACGAAGCCGACGCCCAGGAGCCGCGGCGGCGCCGTCGGGATGAGGACATAGCCGATCAGCCCGATCATGTTCGCGAGGAGGATCGAGTTCCGGAACGCGAGAAACGCGTCGTGGCGGCGAATGTAGACCCACAGCACGGCGATGCCGACGACCGTGAACTCGGAGTTCCAGTACGTCCACGAGACCATGGTCTCGAGCAGGTGGCGCTGGTCGACGAACTGCTGGAACGTCAGCTCGTAGAGCCGGTGCGTCATCCGCGTCTCGAGGTCGATCACCGCCCGGCCGTTGGCGAACGCCTTGGTCGGGTTGCGGTCGGCGAGCCCGCGGGCGAGCTGGTAGAGCACCGCGAAGCCGAACCAGATCGCCACCTGGCGGCCAAGATCGGACCAGCCGCGCGGCAGATGCCGGCGGCCCGCTGCGACCACGCTCGTCATACCACGCTGATTGTAGACGGGCCGCCGGGGGCGCGCGCGACGCCGAAAGGCCGCTGCGTCCGCCGGAATTTCAGCCGCCGATGTAGCTCATCTCGATCTTCTGCAGCCCGCCCGTGGCCGCCGAGCGGAGATCGGAGTAGCGGTCGGCGCGGCCCGACCAGATCGCTGCGATCTGCTCCCGGAGCTCGCCGTCGGAGGCACCGTCGCGGACGAGGGCGCGGAGGTCGCTGCCGCGCACCGCAAAGAGGCACGTGTAGAGCCGTCCCTCGGCCGACAGCCGGGCGCGGGTGCAGTCGCCGCAGAAGGGCTGCGTCACCGAGGCGATCACGCCCACCTCGCCGGCGCCGTCGCGGTACCGCCAGCGCCGCGCGACCTCGCCGCGGTACGCCGCCTCGACCGGCTCGACGCCGAACGCGTCGTCGAGCGACGCGACGATCTCGGCGGCGGGCACGACGTCGTCGAGCCGCCAGCCGTTCGTCCGGCCGACGTCCATGTACTCGATGAAGCGCAGCGTCTGCCCGCGACCGCGGAAGAACTCCGCCATCGGGACGACCTGGTCGTCGTTGACGCCGCGCTTGATCACCGCGTTCACCTTCACCGGCAGGCCGGCGGCGGCGGCCGCGTCGATGCCCTCGAGCACGCGCGCCACCGGGAAGTCGACGTCGTTCAGCGTGCGGAAGGTGGCGTCGTCGAGCGCATCGAGGCTGACGGTGATACGCGTGAGGCCCGCGTCGGCGAGCTGACCGGCCTTCGCAGCGAGCAGCGAGGCGTTCGTGGTGAGCGTCAGCTCCGCGCCGAGCGGCGCGAGC